>DAOVYP010000542.1 GCA_030635565.1 Spirochaeta sp.
ATAAAGTGTGTTGAAGCGATCCATCGCCGCTTGACTATCCATGACTTCACAGACGATGCCTTCTTCTTCGAACCGGGCCAGCGTTTCGGGTGCTACGGTAACTTTGTTCATGAAGCCAAGTCCCAGAATCACTGTTTCGGGTCGGGAAGCCACCACGTCGTCGAAGTCCTCCGGCGAGTAAATAGTACCGGTTTTTCTCCACCAGCGGCCGTCTACCTTGCTCCGGTACACCAGGCAGGTTGAACGGTAAACTTTACCTCCGCTGACCAGCTTAGTGAAGGATATCTCATCAACTCTGGCCATATAGTTTCATCCTTCAGTTGTTCAGATATTCGACAATCTTTTCGATATCCTGCTCAATGCCGACGCCTGTGAGGAACGATACTGTCCGAATAACCGGAACATCGCCGGTATCGGAGACGAATGTCGTTGTAACCACCAGATCGTGACCCTCGACTTTGGATTTGACTTCAGAGGCCTTGCATTGGGTGATCTGTACAGGAATGTTCCGCTTGTCCAATTCTTCTTCGATTTTTCGGGCCACCACTGTGGACGTGGCGATAGCGGTTCCACAGGCTACGAGAATCCTCTTTTTCACTTTCATTTGATAATTTTACTCCTTGGAATTGTAGTGTTCGCGCAAAATAGTACGTATTTCATTATCTGTGTCCAGGTCAAGAATACGATCTGCCAGAGATTGTACTTCCTCCCGCGTCGAATTCCTGATGATCCATGATGCCTCAGGTATAGCCCGGGGACTCATGCTGAGTTCGGTGACTCCGAGGCCAACCAGAAGGGGTATCGCCAGGGGATTCCCCCCCAATTCTCCGCAGACACCGACCCATCGTTCATGGGATTCCGCGGCTCGAACTACCTCTTTCACCGCTCTGAATACCGAAGGGTCGAAGGTTCTGTAATAGTCGCTGACTTCACTGTTGAGCCGGTCGGCTGCCAGCAGATATTGTGTAAGATCGTTCGTTCCGATGCTGAAAAACGAAACACGGCGAGCCAGGGCATCCGCCACCCAAACCGCCGACGGGATTTCCACCATGATACCCGTCTCCATGGACTGATCATAGGGTAAACCCTCCCGTTCGAGCTGAGCACGGGCTTCATTCATGATTTCAAGTGCCGCTTCCAGTTCGGGAATCCCGCTGACCATTGGGAACATGATTTTAACCGTTCCGTGGACCCCGGCCCTCAGGATGGCCCTGATTTGAGTCATGAACAATTCCGGTCGGGACAGGGTGAGTCTCAGGGCACGGTTGCCGAGGAACGGATTATCTTCAGCCGGCAGCGGCAGAGCCGGTAATTGCTTATCACCGCCAATATCCAGTGTTCGTATGATAACGAATCCTTCCACAAAGTATTCCGCCGCCTTCCTGTATGCCAGGTACTGCTCCTCCTCGGAGGGTAGAGAGGCAGAATTCATGTACAGGAATTCCGATCTGTACAGACCGACACTTCCGGCTCCGGCATCCCGGGCGGGACCAAGTTCTGCAGTGGAACCGACATTTGCCGATAGTGTGATGGCCAGGCCGTCCCTTGTAATTACCGGTTTATCCTGATCCTCCCGTATACGGGCATCGTTTTTCTCGATTGCCGTCTTCCTCTTTTCGAGTTTACAGCGAACTTCCACTCCGGGATTTACATAGATCAGCGCTTTTTCGGAATCGGATGTATCCACGATAAGGCTGTCCCGCTTTTGAACAATATCCATGATATCCTTGACGCCTACTGCAGCGGGTATTCCGAGATTGTTGGCCAGAATCGCTACATGTGATGTGGCGCCGCCAAGCTCAGTTACCATACCGGCGACTTTATCCGTGTCCATCATGGCCGTATCACTGGGGAACAACTCCCGGGCTATGAGGATGCTCTCTTGCGGGAGATTCGACAGATTTGCATCAGGAATCCCGAGAAGAATCCGTAGAATGCGATTATAGACGTCCTTGATATCCGCAAC
>DAOVYP010000360.1 GCA_030635565.1 Spirochaeta sp.
CGAGAATATACTCACTCAACTCCCACAAGCCGTTCATCAGGCTCATGAACGAATCATTGGTGAGAGAAGAGTTCCCAACACGGATAAAATCCTGAGCCTGTACGAGAAGGATATCCGGGTTCCGGTACGGGGTAAGGCTGGTGCTGAAGTAGAGTTTGGAAATGCATTATATCTTGCAGAGCTAGCTGACGGATTGATTGTGGATTGGAATTTTATCCATGGGCAGCCTCCAGGAGATAACAAGCTTTTCCTTGAGAGCTTAATGAGAATCCGGAATGAATACGGAGCCATCAAAAGTTACACGGCGGACCGTGGTTTTGATAGTCCGGATAATACGTTGGAATTAGAGAGGTTGGAAATCATTAATGCCATCTGTCCCCGGTCTGTCAAAACACTCGAGGAGAATCTTGAAGATGAAAACTTCTGCCGACTACAAAAAAGGCGAGGTGCTACCGAAGCTCGAATCGGCATCTTTAAGAATGCCTATCTTGGAAGGCCTCCCAGAAGCAAAGGTTTTGATAATCGAGAGATTCGTATCCAGTGGTGTGTACTAACACACAATCTCTGGAAATTGACTACGATGGCCGCTCTGCGACGGAAAGAGATTGAAGAATCTTTCGCCCAACCTGCATAGTAAAAAATCGGTAAGTCTTCTTTTGATGAGATAGGACCCTCTTCATAAAACCATATGTGTGATAAAACCCGGCTGGATGATAAGAAAGAACTCTGAAAAGCTTTAAGAATGGATTCTGGCACCCTTGGGCATAACAGGTGAAACCAATCAATTTTCCAGCTGATGGAAAATCATACTTTTGGGACAGACTCTAAATACGACCTGAAGGATCGTTCAAATCAGATCCAATTTTACTGGCATCAATTTTTTAAACGGTTGGCAACCAAGGGAATGAACTATTTCACGATGCGCGGTGAGATGAAGGTTAATATTCAGCGAACTTTCTGATTTCTTTGACTAACCGAAAATCACAAGGTAATCCGGTTCATACTTTTGTCCACAAGTATGTTATTCGACAGTCTCGTTAAATGTTACTCGTTTATCACTTCGCGTAGACGTCTGTATAGTAATCGAGCACTTTACGAATCATTAGCTGATACGGGACATGTGCCTCTTTAGACTTTTCTTTAAAGAACTCAACACTCTTTTTTGAAAGAGTGATTGTTATTTTCTTAAGGTCTTCCTTGAGTATGAGCCTCTCTGGTGGAGGTAAAAAATCCTCTATTACTTTAGCTGAAAGAAGCGCATCTTTCACGTCTTTTGGAGCATCTTTGTACTTATCATCTATCTTCATATAGCTTTTTTCCCTCCCGCCAATATCCGGCTCCAAAGATTCGGATATTATTTTCTCTCATCGTGAAGCGTATAGTAACAATTCCTGTGTCGATTTCACCGATACAGAAGAACCGTTCTTCAGACTGATTATGTTTCTCATCCTGTAGGATGATCCTATTTGCATCAAGAAAGGCATGTTGTGCTTTTTCGGATGAGATATTGTGCCTTTTTTGATTGTCTAGATTCTTATTATCATCCCATTCGAAAGGCATATGGGTATATTACCATATATTTAGCCATATTTCAAACCAAGATAACATTTAACAGCGGATATATACTCCGATTCGCTTCGGGCTTCGCCACATTTTGCTTCCGCATTGCTCCAGCAAAACGTCATATATCCGCGGAACAATCACTGACAAGGCCATCCCGTCGGAATGTTTATCTGAGAATCGTCAGCACGTCCGGAATCCGCTTCAAAATCAACGGGAAATCATCTTTCTCCAGCTTCACCACCTCCCCGTCGGTCTCCATGAGGATGGGCCCGTCGTGAGTGAGCTCCAGCTCATCGGCATTAAAGAACTCGGCGATGGGGAGTCCCCGATGGGCGCCCCTGTAGAAGAGCGGTTTGATTCTCATGATACCCAGGATGGAGAGGGGGTGAACCAGGAGGAAATTCTCCTCCCCGGGAAGCACCTTCATGCCACCGCCGTAGCGTGTGTCGCCTTTTCGGCCGAAGATGGTGAGAAGGAAACGACCCTCCCGTACAATGCGGCCCTCGGGCCCGGATATGGTAATTTTCCATGGTTTGAGGGGCCAGAGCTTCTCGTAGACCAGTACACCGACATCGGCAAATATCTTGTAGATTATCCTCGGACCTGCCAGGGTTTTCATCCTGTTGGTGAGTTCACAGACATAGGCGTCCAGTCCGAAACTGGCGATGTTGAAGGCGTAGTGGACCGCGCCTCCGGCGGTCCGGACTTCAATGAGAGCATCCTTCCGGGTTCCCGAGGCCGACCCCAGGATGGCGAAGGCCTCTTCCACGGTGGCTGCGTCGGCATTGTCGTTTCCGGTTCCCATAGGCAGACGAAACAGAATCACTTCATTCATGATATTCGGAACGTTCCGGAGCAGGGCGGTGCTGATGTCGTTATGGAACCCGTCGCCGCCGGCCAGGATGATAAGGCGTTTTCGCGGTTTCTTCGATGATGCCAGATCCCGGGCCAGCTCAACGGCTTTTAAGCAGGCATGCTCCCGGCTTTCGGTTTCGTGGAATCGAACTTCCAGTCCTGTCCTCGGGGTTTCGGAGGTGGATCGGGCATCGGCCAGCCGCTTCAGGTGGCGCATCATCTGCCTGTGTGCCGGCCCCCATTTCAGAAGGCCCGAGGCCGGATTTACCAGAACTTCCACCATGGCACCCTTCTCGATAAAGAGTTCGGACCCGTGGAGTAACCGCCGGGTGATGTCGGCGAAATTGCGGATATGGCGGCTGGATACGGCGTCGCGTCTGGCTTCCGGGCTCATGGTGGATCATTATCGGCCGTCCGTTTTCCACTGTCAAGAATTTCAAGTTGAATGACCTCTGGCGCCGGTTGGGGGATACTGGAATTCCATCCGTACAGCAGTGTAATCTGAGCCCTGATGGAACTCGACCGCCCGAGACTGGATGCTCTCTATGAAGAGTGGAACCGGCCGGAATACATATCTCCGGACCCCCTGGAAACCCTGGCGGCCTATCCGGATATCCTCGACCGCGAAGTGGCGGCCCTCATGGCCGCCGCTATGGCATACGGCCGGGTGAACGCCCTCCTGCCGCCCCTCAAGCGCGTTCTCACCGTCCTCGGCGCCTCGCCCCGGCGCTACGTCTGCCGGCGGGCTGAGGCGGACATCGCCGCCGACCTTCACGGCATCGTCCATCGTTTCGCCAGGGCACCGCATATCGCGGCATTGCTCGCCGGAGCCGGGGCGGCGATCCGCCGTTACGGGAGTCTTGAGGCGGCTTTCCTGCCGGGCTATAAGGGCGGCCTCCCCGGTGACGGCGCCTCCTCAGAGTCGGAGGGCGGTCTCGCCGGTGACGGCGC
>DAOVYP010000179.1 GCA_030635565.1 Spirochaeta sp.
ATTCGTTCCATTGTATTTTTTCTGCTGATCTCCATTACCGTCTTTTCCCTTCCGGCCGAGGGAAATGTCGAATCAGACCGTGTACTCGGCGAAATTCGAATTATAGATTATTACGGACGTGAAATCGTCCTTGATGAAGCGGCCGAAACCGTCATTTCCCTATCACCGGGAATCACCGAAACAGTATTTGCCCTGGGCTACGGCCACCGGCTGGTCGGCAGAACTTCATTCTGCGACTACCCGGCCGAGGCCGCATCCATACCATCGGTAGGGAGTCTTACAGAACCGGATATCGAAGCAATCGTGGTTCTATCTCCCGATGTTGTAATCGCATCGACTCATTTTCCGGAAGATGCCCTTAACAGGCTTATCGATGCCGGACAGAACGTAGTGGTACTGATGGGGCAGGAGTCGTTCCAGGGTACTTATGATGGAGTTATTCGCCCCGTTTCCATACTTCTCGGCGATACAAAGGCCGGCGAGGAATTGATCTCATCCATGGAAGCCACCGTTGCCGATGCGCTGCGTAAAGTGGCCGCTTTCTCTGAAAACCCCACGGTTTATTATGTTGTCGGTTTCGGGGAAGGCGGGGACTGGACCGCAGGTGGTGATACCTTCATCGGCCAGATGATTGAAATGGCCGGAGCTGTGAATATCGCCGCCGATGTCACCGGCTGGTCATTCAGTCTCGAATTAATTGTTGACCGCGATCCTGATCTGATATTACTCCCCGACTGGGCGGAAACCCTTTTTAAAACCACCCCGATATATTCGGACCTGCGGGCTGTCGGAAACGGCAATACCGTTGCATTCGACGAGAATGCCATTGTTCGACAAGGCCCCCGGCTCGCTGATGGGTTTGCGAGTCTGGTGGATATCATCGGTTCGGCCCATTGACCGGTAAAAAATTATGGTTCGCGGGCGTTCCCGCACTGACTGCAGTGATACTTCTTGCCGTCAGTTACGGTTCAGTCAGAATACCCATCGGCGATATTCTGGCGATTCTTGCCGGGCAGGGTGAAGGACTTCCGGATACATGGAGCCTGATCCTTTGGAAGATCAGGATACCCAGGACTCTTGCGGCGGCTCTTGTGGGTGGTGTCCTTGCAACCGGTGGTGTTTCCTGTCAGGGATTGTTCCGAAACCCACTGTCTGAACCATATCTGCTCGGGATCAGCTCGGGTGCGGCCCTCGGTGCCACGATTGCCATTGTTGCCGCACCGGTTTCCGGTGGTGCCGGGCTCGGTGTCATTGGTTCGGCGGCTTTTATCGGCGCCATGACCGTAACGGTCGCTGTATTCATTGCGGCCGGTCGGGGGGCTTTCAAACTTCCTTCAACCCTGCTTTTATCGGGAATCGCCATAGCATTTCTCTGTCAGGCTGTAATCTGGCTCCTGATGACCCTCAACAGGGATCAGGTGGAGCGAATTACGTTCTGGACCCTCGGTAGTCTCTCTTCGGCCGGATGGTTCAAGGTGTTATGGCTCACCGCCATCACTATACCGTCAACTATCGTACTTGCAAGTATGGGGAGGGTTCTTGACGTCCTGTCGACCGGATACGACAGTGCTCATGGCCTGGGAGTCAAACCACAGAGATCCGCAGCCCTCATTCTGGCGTTCACTGCACTTGGTACCGCTGCAGCCGTCGCCGTGGCCGGAAGTATCGGCTTCATAGGGCTGATGGTTCCTCATGTGGCCAGGCTCCTGGGGGGGCCATCCCACAGGAATCTGGTAATCAGATCATGGTTCGGTGGTGCAATCCTGCTGGTTCTGGCCGATCTGGCTGCGCGTACCGTCAACCCGCCGGGTGAGATTCCCGTTGGTATCGTAACAGCACTGCTCGGTGCACCGTTTCTTCTGATCCTCGTCAGAGGCAGAAGGGGTGAAGGGCGCCTTGATGGCTGAACTACCTGTTATTCTGGATCACACAAAGTGGCGTCCTCATTCAGGATCTTTTGAGTTCGGGCCTGTTTCGATAGTTGCTGATGAGGGAAAATTTATTGCTCTGGTGGGCCCGAACGGGGCCGGAAAAAGCACCTTGCTGAATCTTGTATCCGGTATCATTACTCCCATTGAAGGTCGAATCGGCTTGTTCGGCAAGACTCATAAAGAGTGGAAAGCCCGCGAAAGAGGCCGACTCATGGCCTTTCTTTCACAGGATCCTGAGAGACCATTCGGATTTCCAGTAAGCGAATACATCGGTCTGGGACGCTTTCCCCACGTCGGACCTTTCAGAAGCCTGGGAAAGGAAGATCGCAATATCATAGATGAAGAAATTGGAGCCTGGGGTCTTGAACATCTTGAGTCAAGAGCGGTCAGCAACCTCAGCGGCGGAGAATTTCAGCGAGTTCGTCTGGCCAGGGCCCTTGTACAGGAACCGAAAATACTTCTTCTGGATGAACCGGGCAATCATCTTGATCTATCCAGCCGCATGGGAATACTGAATCGTCTTCGTGAAGAGGCCGGGGGCGGACGATGTATTTTAGCTGTGCTGCACGACGTCAATGACGCACTTCTATACGCCGATCAGGTCTGGCTGGTTGCCGATGGACGCTTACTCTGTTCCGGTTCCCCGCAGGAGGTCCTGCAACCTGAAAAACTGGCACAGGTTTACGGATTAGAACTCACACCCTTCACGAACGGGGAAGGTTTGATGATGCTCGGTGTCCCTTCGTTCAGTAGGTCATTACCGGATTGACGAAATAAACCTCGGCATCAACTGTGCCGACACCCTCGACATCCCTGGCGGCGCGTTCACACCGGGCGGTATTCTCACGTACCGTTACAGTCCCACGGATGGTGATATGGCCTTCATCGGCTTCCACTTCCAGCAGATCGACGGGAATACGTTCCACATAGAGTATACGATTCCTGACGATCTGTGCCGTCAACCGGTTCTTGAGGACCTTGCCTCCGGTTTCCCGGCCTGATGGGGAAACCTTGTAGGCTTCACGGATGATTTCCGCAGATACTTGAGAATCCAGATTGTCTGTGCAGAGAGTCAGATTGTAACTGGCCGGATCGGACCAGTGTCCGCCGAAGAAGAAACGGCTGAAACCGTTTCTGTCATGATCGGACTTCCGGCAGTACCGATCGGCAGTCTTCTGGTCGCACTCCAGGATATCGATGAGGCGGTTGACCCGAACGTCATGGCTCGCAATGAGCCTGACTCTGAAAACACCGGGTACTCCATTAAGAATGAACTGGCTGCCTCTCCCGAGTATGACGATGTGTCCGGAAGATGCCGATTCGAGCATCGCTGTACGAAGTCGATCAAGGTAGATGTCCTTGCCGGTGGTGAAATTCTCCCAGAATGACGGACTATGCTCGTCAAAACGATCCAGAGGAATGTCCGGGAATTTTTCACCGTCGATGGTTTTTTCCATTGCGGCCCGGTCCAATAATTTATACCTGAGATTTTCCGCCAGGAGGCGGGCGGTCTCGTCACCAAGGCTTCCCGTCTCACGAGATACGGTGATAATACTCATTGAATGCCTCCTCTTTTTTCCTTAACAGGATGGTCTGCCTATCCTCAATTGTAATACTCTGGGAACTGATCTGCCATGAAATTTGACTGAAGGAATCCCGGATGAAAGTAATCGATAAAAAAACATGGAAGATACGGCGTTGCGCTAATCCCATTGATTATCAGGCCGGCCATTCCCGCGTAGTGCTTTGCATCCACGGATTCACAGGTTATCCGGGGGAGATGGCCTATCCCGCCAAACGTCTCAGTGTAGCAGGCTGGGATGTCAGGGTTCCGCGTATCACAGGCCATGGTACCTGCGGAGAAGATTTCTGCAGAACAGGTGTACCGGACTGGCGCAGACAGATAACCGATGAATGGATGAATCTCTCATCTCGTTATAATGAAGTCGGTGTTCTGGGGCATTCCATGGGGGGATTGTTGAGTCTCGACCTGGCAATCAATTATCCGGTTTCCGGAATAGCAGTGATGGCCCCTGCTATAGGATTCCGAAAACCCGGGCTGTCCTTTCTGAAACTGATATCACTCTTCGTTGAACGTCGACCGTTCCTCTGGGAGCCTGATCCCGCGTACAGTTTTTTCGACGATCGCGACGATGATGATGATGAATATCTCGGATCCGAATATTGGAGCTGGACCTGGTTTAAACCACTGGTCTCCCTGATGAAACTGCAATCCGAAACCGAACGCCGTTTAAAAGGAATATCGGCACCTGTTCTCGCCATTTTCGGTGAAAACGATACAATTATCGGAAACAATGGGCGAGAAGTTCTTGAATCCGGTCTGAATTCAGCATTCAAAGGTATTGAACTTCCCGGATGTGGCCATTACATTCCCTATGACCCCAACCCGGGGAGTAAAGAAGCGGCCATGGATGCCGTCATCGAATGGTTTGAAAGATAGTTATGCCGATTTATGAATACCGATGCTCAAAATGTGGTAACGAACAGGAAAATCTTATCCGTTCCGACTCCGATTCTCCGGTCTGTGAGCAATGCGGAGGAAAGACACTCAACCGGAAGCTGAGTCACTTTGCCGTTTCCACAGTTTCAACAGGAAATGTCGAAACCTCTTGCTGTGGGCAGTCTTCCGATGCTTGCGGGCAATCCGGTGAATGTGGCTGCGCCGGCTGATACCTGTCAGTCACCACACAGCCCGATTTCCTGGAATGCTGCGAAATTTTACGGCCTGTATTTCCATCTCAAGCTTCAGCAAATCACATGGTATCCGCCACCGGGGTATGAAATTCAATGTGAACAACATGAAGCTGCCCGCCATCATCAAACAGCTATGGTTTCACAACCCACCTGAGACTATGATGATGATATGAATTCCTTTTATAAACTAACCAATGAAGTCCGCCATTATGCGTGGGGTCATCATAGCTATATACCCGATTTCCTCGGTATTCCGAATCCCGATAACGAACCATTTGCTGAGCTTTGGATGGGAGCCCATCCTTCGGCTCCTTCACTTATAGATACGGACAATATGGAGAAACTCAGCCTTGAAGAATGGATCTCTTCGGATACGGAGTCCGTGCTGGGTCCGGATATCACTTCACAATTCGGCCGCCTGCCTTTTCTATTCAAACTCCTGGCTGCCGGGGATTCTCTTTCCATACAGGCTCATCCCTCGAAGGGTAAAGCCGTCAAGGGATTCATGAGGGAAGATGAAGCAGGAATCCCACGGGATGCTCCAAACAGGAATTACCGGGACGATAATCATAAACCGGAAATCATCATGGCATTGACACCGTTCACTGCCATGATCGGATTTCGGACACCAGAAAATATTTTGCGTCATTTTTCGGAACTGAAGCATGAAACTCCGGTGGCCGGATTTATCAGCGAATCTGATGGTTTACAGACTTTCCTAAACGGCCTGCTTACATTGGATGCCGAATCGAAAGGTCCGC
>DAOVYP010000149.1 GCA_030635565.1 Spirochaeta sp.
ACCAGGTGTATTTTTAATTACTCTCCACTTTAACCGGAATCCCGAGATCAATCAGCCTCCTGAACATATACAGTTCCGAAATTGCCGGCCGAACAAGCCTCCCGAAGTTCAAATGGACTTTATCCTGCCATCCGACAAGCGAAGCTTTCACCTTTTCGCCCCTGGCAGGCGGCGGAATGAAGTCGAATCGTCTGATATACGGTGCCAGATGAGCCGGCATTTCCACCTTCCCCAGATTGCTCAAACCGCTGGTGTAATGTTTCTCCGCAAATGATGCGTATAACGAAGGAATTATCAGGTTCTTTATCGGCAGAGGCATGAGCCGGGCGATGGGATTCAGTTCGCCGCGGACATTTCGGGCCATCCTTCCTGCCAGGTGACGGTGGTCTGTTTCGTACTGCATGTAGTATTTCGTTCTGTCGACGATTTCTTCGAAACTCCAGCTTCCGAGGCGGGGATCAATTTCAGGTTCGACACTGACGAAAAAATTCCTGAGGGTGGGAGTGGACCAGAACCTCCGCAGGTTCACCGGAATATTAAGGCGGACTGGAGCGAGGACTTTTTTACGCAAACCGGAAGGCATATCCAATAGCAATGATTGGTACGAATCCAGCATCACGGCGATCAGAAAATCAGTAATGCTCACCTCGTAATCACGAGCACGCTTCTTAAGGATTTCCACCGGCATAATTCCCGTGGTGACTTTGTAGAATCCCGGCCGCTCCAGGGATAGAGGAAGCCGAAATACCGGATCAAGCCTGGGAGGAGAGGGCAGGTCCGGATTACCGAAACGCCGGAAGGCGTCCTCGTCTTCTCCTTTGCGGATTCCTTCACCAGGAACCGGAAGGCCGCCACAGTCATTCCTTGGAACTCCCCCGGTGTGGAGATACTCGGCCAGGAGAGATTTTAGGAACACCAGGGCACCTGTTCCGTCGGAGAGCAGGTGGGAGAATTCCACGGCAATTCTGTTTCTCCAGCATCGGACCCGGAACGGGAAGATGCCCCGGCGGCGTAATGGATACCGCATGCAGGGATACACCGAATCACGTTCCACCTTTACGGGGTGCCTGGATGAGTCAAGGGAGTACCAGAACACACCTCGTTTAAGATGCACGGCAAAGTAGGGGAATCGCGGCATCAGATTGGTCAGAGTTTCCTGGAGGCGGCCCGAATGAACCGGTGCGGTGAGGTCTGCCGAGATCCGGAACACAGTTGTTCTTCGGGAATCACTGATGGCTGGGTAGAGTTTTCCGGCGTTGTCCAGGCGGTACCACAGGGGCATGTGCTGAAGATATCCTCTTCTCGATGGACGGGGTAAGACTGGACGGACTCGCCGACTCCGGGATAGGGTCGGGCCATGAAAACTCCATTTCTTCTATTCGATCTGGACAACACACTCTATCCCGCTTCTTCAGGTGTGCTGCAGGAGATGAACCGCCGTATGGGAGTTTTCTGCGCCGAATACTTCGGAGTCGATGAAGATGAAGCAAATGATATGCGCCGGGGTAAGCACACCATTTTTGGAACCACTCTCCAGTGGCTTCGGGTATGTCACGGATTGATGGATCCCGAGCCTTTCATTCAGGCAATCCACCCGGTGGATATGGATTCTTTTGTTGATCCGAATCCTGCCCTGAGATCTTATATCGCGAATCTTCCGGGTGAATATGTCTTGTTGACCAATGCCCCCCTGGAGCATGCGGAAAGAACCCTCAAGGCTCTGGATCTCGCGGACCTTTTCCCCCGCATCTGGGATCTGCGCCGTATGGGCTATCGGGTTAAACCCCATCGTGAAGCTTATGAGCGTGTTTTGGGTGACCTCGGGCTTCGAGCGGATGAAGCCCTTCTTATTGACGACAACAAGGCTAATCTCAACGGGTTTCGCAGCCTCGGCGGCAGAGTGCTGCCGGTATATGATATGCCTGTCTCCTGCTGGATGAATGAACTCACCGAAGTTCTGGGATTCTAAAGTGGATCCGCTGAAACGCCTGATCCGTTTCGGAATCCTCTATGCCGTTATATTCGGGGCTATAGCCGTCATATATCCGTTTATTCCCATCTATCTCGAACTCCGCGGTTTTTCTCCGTCCAGGATCGGTTTGTTGTTGGGCGCAATGGAGGTCTCAGGCATTATTGCACCGTTTATCGTTTCCGGATTAGCGGACAGATCCGGCCGATACCGTACGGTGATTGCCGGTCTTATATTCCTGACGGGAGTCAGCCTCGCCATTCTCAACAGACTCAGCTCATTCCCGGCTGTGCTTCTCGGATCCCTGGCCCTGGGATTTTTCATGAAACCCGTTATTCCGTTGACCGATGCCCTGACCGGACGCTGCCTGGTGGATTCGTCGATGAACTACGGTCGTGTGAGAGTGTGGGGAACAGCGGGTTTCATCATCATCTCCCTGGCTCTGCAGTTCACGGGGATATTGGAGAGTGGAGGATCTCACCGCCTGTACCTGGCTTTTCTGACAGCCCTGGCTTTCCAGTTCATCTCGATTCCCATCGCTCCCGCCGCCCCCGAACATGCTGATTCCCATAACAAGGAGAACCTTGCCGGCCCCGGCAGTTTTCCGAAGGGATTCATCTCCTTCCTTCTGGTTTGCTTTGTCGGGAACATCGGATACGCGACATTTCAGTCTTTCGGGTCTCTGTACTTCTCAGAAATTGTGGGGGTTTCATGGGTGAGCGGTCTTTTCGCCCTGGCGGCTTTATCCGAAATCCCATCCCTGTTCTTCGGCGGCCGTATCCTGAGAAAAATCGGTCATCGACGTATGCTCACTATAGCTTTGTCCGTTGCAATCCTCAGGCTTGCAGTACTGGCGCTTTTTCCCTCGATACTCCCGATCGCTCTTTCTCAGCTTACCCATGGGTTCACCTTCGGCTTTTTCCTTCTTACCGGTATCGACTGGGTGAATCGTACCATCCCGGCGAGGCAGCGGGCCCTGGGAATGGGGCTCTTCATGTCGTTTTCATTCAGCGGTTCCCTGCTTGTGGGCAGCTCCCTGGGCGGCTTTCTGCTGGAAGCCGGCGGTTTTCCAATACTCTTCGGCATTGCGGCCGTTTTCCCGGCGGCCGCTTTGGTCTGGCTCTGGTCAGATCGGCGCTTTAATATTCGGGATTAATCCATTACCTTTTTTTTATGACGAAAAAACCCCTGCCGGGTGACGATGCAAAAACCATGTACAAGGAACGCAAACTGGACCGTATCCACCGGTTCCTTATGGCCGGTGATTCCGTCAGGGGATACCTGGTACGGGGCAATCGGGTTGTGAGGGAGATGAAAGCCAATCATTCCCTGGGACCTCTGGAAACTCATGTCATCGGTCAGGCCTCCCTGGGTGCCCTGCTGATGGCTGCGAATTTGAAAGATGATGGCCGCATCCGCCTTCAGTGGGAATGCGGTGGTCCCGTCGGAGGAATCAGTGTGGAAGCTGATACTCATGGAACGGTACGGGGATA
This sequence comes from Spirochaeta sp., assembly GCA_030635565.1. Lineage (GTDB taxonomy): Bacteria > Spirochaetota > Spirochaetia > DSM-2461 > DSM-2461 > UBA2779. The sequence continues at coordinate 3,463 of DAOVYP010000149.1, forward strand.
CCTGCAGAATAATCCCATTTCCATGGAAGAGAAGCCTGACGGATCACTACCTGACCTCTTCGGCCCCGGTTTCCTCACGGTCACCAGGCTTTTCGAAGGTAAAGCCGAGCCCCGGAACAGCACTGTCGCCCTGCAGCACGGGCGCATCGCCAGGGATCTCACCGCATATCATCTGGAAAGCGAACAGATCCCGACGGCCATGGCCCTGAGTGTGGCTTTCGACGGTGAGGGAGAGCCGACCGGTGCCGGCGGTCTCTTCCTCCAGGCTATGCCTGATGCACCGGAAGAGGTGATTTCTGGTCTGGAGAAAACACTGGAAAATCTGCCCTCCCTGGGCAAAGCATTCGCTGCGGGCAGGGATGCAGAGGTGTTGATATTGGATCTCTTCGCCGCCCAGGCACCGCGATTCCTTGATTCCAAGCGTGTGGAGTTCTTCTGTCCCTGTGACAGCGGTATGTTCGAACGCTACCTGAAAGGTCTCTCGGAAAAGGATCGTAACGAGATCCGTGATCATGGTCCTTTCCCGCTGGAAATCACCTGCCGGAACTGTTCGTCGGTGTATCATTTTGATGAATCTGTCATCAGGAAGCTTCTGAGCTGATATCATATTCGTCTGATACAGGCTGAACATCGGTGCTGGACAGCTTTCCCGACCGGAGTGATAATGTTCCGGGAGCTCATGAGTGCAAGAAGAATCCTGGAACGATATCCTCGGTACCGGTGAAGGGCGAACTGCATGGAGGTCGGCTCCCTTGAGTATCGGAAAACCCCCATACTGGCATGCCGCCGCCCGAATCAGGTTGACTGATGAGCGTATTGCGGAAGCTGCCCTGGCATTGCAGGGGCCTCGAGGCATGCCACGGCGGCTCGGGGTTATCGAGGCCGGTCTGGTTGCCGGCGAACTGACTGACGCTGATAATGTGCTGGATACCGTAAGGGATCTGGTTGAGTGCGTGGATGATGCGGATGGATCGGCCGCCGCCAAGAGTTATCTGGCCGGGTGGATCTGTGCCGATGTCGTCGGACGCTGTCTGTTGAATCCCGAGGCAGGCTGATCTTGTTACTGAATAAGACGCCATCGGAAGTCTGGGTCGAACTCCATTACCGCTACAAAGGCGAAATGTTCCGATTTAATCTACCTCTGCCTCAGGGCGGAAAGTATCTCGACGGTCTGAGAGTTGATTTCGAACGTACCGATATGCATTCCGGCCGGCGTTTCAAGATCGTCATGGAACCTCTGGGTGAGGTAGAGCTGGAAAGATTTGAGTTGACCGGGCACCTGAACTATGGTGACGATCTCAAAAATGTATTTGTCAATGGATATCAGTCCTGGACCGGCAGCAGGGAGCTTTCACCGAGTGAGCGGATTTCCGCCATCAACTGGCCCGGCAAGCTGCTGTTCCACCAGAAATTCGGAGATTCCGGCATATTTGCTTATTCGGAGAAAAAGGGTCGATTTCACGGTTACTCATATGCTTATATCCGTTATCCGGACCGATTTCTCTTCGCGGGAAGTCTGGACGAAAAAGCCGGTTACACCATTATCGGTATCGACGTCCGGCACGGATTATTTTCAATTTCCAAGGACGTCACCGGTCTCCGTCTGAAGGATCGTCGTCTCCTGCTGGACATCGTACTCCTGGAAGGTCCCGAGGAAGAGGTCTTCAGCCGTTTTGAGAAGTTCAGGGATAAAAAAAGTGATATTACCAGACCCGGTCCCAGGGCAGCGGCCTGGTCCAGCTGGCACAAGTTCCATCGGGCCATCGACGAAGTCAAGATCCGAAGAAACCTGGCGGAATTCCGGGACAGGAAGATACCGCTGAAGTATTTCATCGTCGATGACGGCTGGGCAAAGGGCCTGGGTGACTGGGATGCCACGGCCTCGGGTTTCCCTTCCGGGATGTCTTCTCTTGCCGCGGAAATCAGGGGCAGCGGTTTTACGCCGGGCATCTGGTTTGCCCCCTTCGTGGTCGGAGGTGATTCGTCGGTATTCCGGAACCACAAAGACTGGCTGGCAAGGGAAACCGGTAAGCGGGTCAAACCTGCAGGCTGGATACCGGCCCACGGAGGCGCATTCTACGCGCTCAACCTGACCCGGGATGATGTCCGTGAATACATTGCCGGCAGCATCCGGCGCTTCCGCAAAGAATGGGATTTCGGACTGATTAAGATGGATCTCCTGTATGCGGCGGCTCTCTATCCGCCTGATGGTCAGAGCAGGGGTGAAGCCATGCACAACGCCATGGATTTTATCCATTCCCTGAAGGGCGGCGCTGAATACCTCTTGAGCGGCGTTCCCCTGGAGAGTGCTTTCGAAAGAGCGGAATACTGCAGAATCGGCGCTGATACGACGCCATACTGGGAACATCACTACAATCGGAATATTCATTGCAGGGAGAGATCGTCCACCCTCAATAACCTGCGTTCCACCGTCGGACGCAGGCAGTTGAACGGCCGGTTTTTCGCCAGCGAAACAGATTCCTTCTTCCTGACGGGCGGCAGGAATATGATGGAGCCGCCAATGCGTTACACACAGCTGCTCCTTCATACTCTGCTCGGCAGCCTGATTACC
>DAOVYP010000370.1 GCA_030635565.1 Spirochaeta sp.
GAATCTCTCAACACGCTGCCGGAATACGTGCAGGACAGGTGAGGGGAAAGCGGTGATCCAATTCGATCAGCTGACAGAGCCAACACCATTCCAGGATCATGTCTTCAAGCTGCTCGAAATCTACCAGAAATAGAGTGTACCCAGTAGGCCTGCATTTGAATTCGCATTTAAATGATTGTGCTATATAGGATTATTAATGTTTTTATCCAGGAACTTCGGCTTAGATGAATCCCGATGAAGCCGACTACCGTAAAGAGCGCCTCTTCTATACCCGGGAGAACGCATTGCACCTCGATGCGGCAAGAAACCATCTGGAATCGGATTTGCATTCATTTGCTGCAGACGATGATGATCTGCGGCGATGCCTCATGCTGGCCTCCATCATCTACGAAGCCGCAACCCGCATGAACACCTCGGGGGGTATTCAAAGCCTGCCACAAGGGATTCGGCGGTCACGGTAAGGATGCCCTGGGCCGCATTATGACCCCGGTGGAATTCAAGCCTCCGATTGTGATTGATGCTCCCTCCGGACGGGTCTTCTGTGAGGATGCCAATCTTCTTGCTGGCAGGGGAGCAATCTCCGACAGTGACATCGTCTATCTGGATCCTCCCTACAATCAGCATCAGTACGGCAGCAATTACCACCTGCTCAATACCCTGGTCCGCTGGGACAGGATTCCTGAACCGATGGATATCGGCAGCGACGGCAGGCTCCTTCGGAAAGCCGGTATCAGAAGGGATTGGAGTGAAACCAGGTCGGAATACTGTTACAGGAAATCCGCGGGGGAGGCTTTCGACGGACTGATGGATTCCCTGGATGCTCCCCTGGTACTGGTCAGCTACAGTACAGACGGCATCATCCCCTTCGACCAGCTTCGGGCCCGATGCGAAGATTACGGAAGGGTGAGGCTGGCCGCCAATCCATATGTCACTTACCGGGGTGGACGGCAGAGTAACCGGCGCCGGGACCGCAATCTTGAATTCGTCCTGATTGTGGAACGCGGTTTGAAGACCCGGGGCAGGGACCGAAGGGGAGTCGACAGGGTTCTTATTGACAGGCGTCTTCAGCTTGTCGCAAATGACCTCTTGCGCCCTGAGCTTCTCCGGACTTCCGGAATCGCAGACGGGCAGGTCTGGCAGCCGGAACTGCCCTGTGTCGTCATAAAGGTAAAGACCCGTCACCTTGCACGAATTGAAGAGCTTCCCGATATCACATCCCTCGACGATAGGGATGCCGCAGCCCTTGTCAGGCTGATTGAGGATCCCCGATGCCGGTGCCGTGATGAGGAATTGGAAGTTCTCGAGACTCTCTGGAACAGCCATCCCGACGACTGCCGGGATCTGGTTAAAGACATACCCAGAATTCTCAGGAAAATGGCGCATCGGAAATACCGGGACCAATTCATGCAGAGGTTGAAGTCGCTGAGGGTTACCGGCGGACGTCATCCTGATGAGTTCGCCCGGATCTCCGACGAAATCGACCGTATAGAGGAACTGGCCCGCCTCAGGTTCCGGGACTGAGACAAGCTGCACCGCCATCTTGTCCTCTATCTTCCCTCCCGTTATGATGGCCGACATGGGCCGGCGGGGTGAAGTTTACAGCACAAGGATCTTCGTCGATGACGGACAGAAGACATTTTTTTTCAATGTTAAAGAAAATCGATATCACGATCTTTACCTGAACATCGTCGAGAGCCGGAAAACCGACAGAGGATTCAAGCGCACATCATTGGTTGTTTTCGATGACGATATTGATAAATTCATGATCGTACTCGAAAGAACGATGAATGCAATTCGCAGTCGGAAGGGATCACCTGAAGAAACCTTCACCGTCGGCGGCGGTCGGCGTGAGTACCTCCTTCGACTGCCGCCCCGGGGAAAGCCGGCGCTGCAGTTGACCGAGAAGCGTGAAGACGCTACGGGTTACCGCCGCGAATCCCTGATTGTGCCTCTCAATTCCTTTGATATTTTCCTCGATGGGCTTGGTAAAGCCGTATCGGCAATGAATAACGCCTGAAGCAGCGTCCGGTACAGGTAAAACCTGTATACTGAATTCCATGGGCTCACTGGGTATCGCCATAGACGGCGGCAGATACGTTCGTGTTGACTCTTCCATGGGCGATCCGTATCGAACCGTTCGTCTCCGCACCATGCGGGCCGGGCAGGATTCGGCGAAACTTGATTTCTGCGTCTTCCGGAAAAAAGGACCCGTTGTCCGCAAGAGTCTGATTCTCAACGGTTTGTCTCAAAACGGTGATACACCTTCCGAATTGAGACTCAAGGTGGAGCGGCGCTTGTTTGCCGTCTGGGAAATCAATGTACGGAGACACGACGGGACCGTTGAGAACCTTCGAGTCAGGACCGGGAACGGTCTGTGGCCGCTCCTTATTGCGGCGGCCGTCCTTTTGCTGTTCGGCGGATGGCTGCTGTTCCGATTTGTCGGCGGTGGTTTTTCCGGTGATTCCAGGTCGTTGGTACCGCCGGCTGTACAATATGATATCGAAGTCGAAACTTCGCCGGTTCAAACCGCGCCGGTTGAACCGCTTGTACCGCAATTACCCATGCAAACCATAGTGTATTTCCGACCCGAGAGGGCGGATCTGTCAGATGCGGCGATGGCTGAACTGAAAGCCCTGGCCGGAATGTTGGGTGAGGACATCAGTATCGAAGTCGGCGGACATTGCGCCAATTACGGCACGGAACCCGGCCGCCGGGCACTTTCCCGGTTGAGGGCCGATGTTGTCGTCGCCTATCTCTCCGGTATGATACCCTCTTCGGTCATCATTGAAGTAAAGGGCTACGGCGGATCCCGGCCCCTCAGTAGGGATTCCGAATCACAGGATGTGAACAGAAGGGTAGAAATAAACGTTACCGGCGGCGGCGAATGAGAACGGGGCATCTTTTCTTACGAGTTGTCTCCCCCCGGAGGCCTTGAGTATAATGATCGGCACGGGGTGATGAGTGTTTCTCAAACGTATTGAAATTTTCGGCTTTAAATCCTTTGCCGACCGTACAGTTATCGAGTTCACCGAAGGCATCACGGCTTTGCTCGGTCCCAACGGCTGCGGAAAAAGTAATATCGTTGACGCTATCAAGTGGGTTCTCGGCGAGCAGTCCGTACGGAATATGCGGGCCGAACGCATGGATGACGTCATATTCAGCGGAACCGAAAATCGTAAAGCCCTCAACGTGGCCGAGGTCACCCTGGTTATTGCCAATAACAAGGGCATTTTTTAGTGAGAGCGGCCGGAAATTGCCATCAAACGTCGGATCTTCCGGGAGGGA
>DAOVYP010000536.1 GCA_030635565.1 Spirochaeta sp.
CAGGTACATGTGCATGGAAAAAAGATTACGGTATTTCTCCCATTCTTTTTCATTTTCGATTTCGGCCAGGGCATTCAGGGGATTGGCAAACGGTGAACGGAGAGCCATGGATAAATACCATAGATTCTCAGCTCCATCCTCGGGATAACGGTACAGATGCTGATGGTAGAGTTTGTAAAATTGTTCGGCGTACTGAACCTTCCATGCGGACAGATTCCCAGTAGAGAGAAGCAGGAATAAGAAGAGAATAATTAATCGTCGGAGAAGCTTCATCTCTTTGAATATCGGAATTTATTCACTCCAGCTGAAGCCCTTCGGGGCTTCCTGCCTCCTAAGGGGAGCGGTGAGGGTTCAATCCCGATCAGAAGAGTTCCTTCAGAAAATCCATTGCGGCTTCACATACCTCGTCGGGCTTTCTGCGGGAATCAAGTTCCAATATCTTCATTCCTGAATCTCTATACGCATCGATTGATTTCATATATGACTCTGAGACTTTCAGCTGCAGGTCGGCCTTTTCGAAGATTTCTCTCGAACCACGGCCCGAAATCCGTTTCAATGCGTCATCGACAGGCAAACCAAGATAGATGAGATGCCCAGGAAGGGGGTATTCGCCGTTAAGATGGTCCACCCATTCCCATTCCGCATCCAGAGACTGATATGCAAGGGATGAAAAAAAATAACGGTCCGTCACATAGATCCGACCGGAATCAAGGACTTTTCGGATCCCTTCGGGATTGTACAGATGTTCTCTCCTGTCGGCGGAGAACAGCAGGGCAAGAGTGTTCGGTAATACAGGTTGCCGTGCTGGAAGCGCATTTCTGGTGACCTTGCCGATAGGCCCGTCAGTGGGTTCACATCCCTTTGTAAACGAGATGCCCAGCTTCTTCATCGATGCCCCCAGATTACGGGACAGAGTCGTCGTACCGGCACCGTCGATACCTTCGATGGCAACAAGCCCCCTCCACAATTCTCTATTACTATTCATTAATGTTCCTTCCGGCCGAGTTGAGTTTTCAGTTAAGATAGGGCCGATGCAAGCTACCCGTCCACCCCGTACAGCGATAGTACGCCGACATGTTACAATCCTGTTCTTGTTGACCTCTACCGTACTTTCGGGGCAGAACCTCATACTTCCTGATCTGATTCTCTCACGACGAGCACGACCGGATGTTCCTCAGCCGGGTGTTTATTCAAACGCATCGGAAATGTGGAAGCCGGAACTGCCGCGATATCGGCGTCAGTATCCCCTTGATGCAGGACAATCTCCCGAAACTCAGTACACATTACCCGGACGCACCCCCGCAGGATTAACCGAGCAGTCAATCGCAATACCGGGAAATGTGAGAACCCAACCTGAACTCATCCATCCCCAGTTCAATCATTGGACGACTGGGACGGAAGTGGATATTCGTGAAGGGGCCGATGTACTGATGAAAGCTTCAATACCCGGTTTCGGCGTCCTGGGTGGAATTTTTTTTGTTCCGTTTTCAGATACGGAACCTCGTCCCTGGTCGGGTGAAATCAACTGGGACCGTCTCGGCCCTTTATCCGCGGATGTCAGGGTGGGAGTCAAGGATGATGCCGAACTTACTTTATATGGGACGGCCCGTCTGGACTGGGAGAGAGGTATAGATCAACCTGATTCATATTTCTTTGATATCCATACCTACGGTCTTTCAGATCCCGGACTTTCAGGTTTCGGCGGAACGGACTTTGAAATAACCTTTGATAATTCAGAGTGGTCGATAATCACCGAACTTGAAGGCGGAGGATGGTATTCCTCAACAACCAGAAGCGGAATGATTCGAGCCGCCCTTGCCGCGGGACTCAGACTGCCCGGTTCCAGACTCATCTTGATAGCCGGTGCCGACACTGCCTACTCGGGTAATAGAGGATTTATTGCTGCTCCGTTTCTCAGTATTCACTGGCTTCCGAAGCCGGATCTCAGCTTTTTCGCTGATGCGGGATTCAATGCCGGATTTCCCCGCTATGTTGATTCTGCCTTTCGAAGGGAGA
>DAOVYP010000017.1 GCA_030635565.1 Spirochaeta sp.
AACGCATTCAATGTGTCATACACCCACTTGATGGATCTTTCCATGACAGGCCCTCCTGCGGCATCGCACTCGATGCTCACATTCCCCCGGAAACCATGATCGCGCAATAACTCGAAGCAGGTCCTGATATTGTCCCTGTTGACCCCTTCTCCAACGGCACAGTGACTCATGCCAATCCCGAACTGTTTGCCCCGGCTCGATTCAGAGAGTTCCGGGGCCACATCCTTGATATGAAGATGACTGATTTTATCGATGAACAGCTTCATGAATTCGACAGGATCCTGCCCGGCGATGAAGACATTGCCGAAATCGTAATTGAGCCGTAATAACGGACTGTCACTGAAACTCAGCATTTCTTCGAGATATTCGGGATTTCCGGTGAAATAACCGTGTGTCTCAATATTAATGACGATCCCGCAGCGTTCCGCCCAGTCGAGAACCTGGGTATAGCTTCTTCGCATCATGTCCATGGCTTCCCGGTCTGTAAGGCCTTCAGGTCTGAACAGACCATCGGTTGTATCCACCATCGGGCATCCTACCTGGGCCGCCCATCGTATTGTTCTTTGAATGTAGGGGACAGCGATGGAAGGTCCTTCGAGTCCTGAAATTGGAAATGCCGCGTCAATCTGCGACAACAAAACATCGTGTTCCGCCAACTTATCCTTTACGGCAAGCGGATCTTCCCAGGATGCGACATGGGGGAAGTACCCCAAACCATGATTCCATGTAACGCCATCCACCATGCCGCACTCAATATTGTGGATACCATGTTCTTTCGCCCAGATGAGTGTTTTATCGAAAGAGAAATATGCCGAATGAAATGCACCATTGTGAAATCCGACTTTGAAATTCGCCTGATTTTTCATAAGTTTTTCCTTGTTGAGCCCGCCCTAACTTAGAAGCTCTTCGGCCTTTTTTCTGGGTAGAAAATTCATTACCAGAGGCTGAGAGAAATCCTTCCTGGACTGTTGCCAGACTGCATAAAACCCTTCGTCGCATTCCAGGACATCAACATAACGGCTGCTTCCTGTCCCTTCGGGACTGACGAACATGGGATACAGAAGTGACAGACGCTTGAAGTCTCTGAACTGCGGGTTTTCGAAGTATCCGCAGCCCCCCAGCTCTTCACAGGAGTATCCACGGGGCCGGGATTTCGCGCTTCCGTGTTCCTTATGGTTCCGGAGGCATTCTGCCGAGTCATAAAAGACCAGAGTTACCGTAGAATTTTCATCGAAAACGCCGATACCTTTCAAGTCGAGGAATGCCGTTCCTCTGGCCATCGATACGTCCCAGGTCTGTCCTTTGGGAATGATGTTGTAAACCGGATTACCAAATGTCTCCGATCCTTTCGGCCTGATGATATAGCCGGTATTGGACGATGACCAAGCGAAGGGGTGGGTGCAGAAAAGCAGGACAGTATCTCCAGCGGGGTTTTTATAAATGAATGGATCCTTGATATGAAGATTCACCGGATCATCGGACTTGAAAACCTGCTTGAGGTTCCGGGGATCGAACTCCTCAATATTATTGGCTTTGATGCAGTCGATAGACCAGACTCCGGCCCCCGGTTTCAAATATTCTTTAACCTCTTCCGGATAGGGGACGGCTTTTTCAGTGGAGATGTAAAGCTCTACCTCACCGGTATCCATCTGATTCAGAGCTGTTCCTTCAATGGAATAAACTTTCTCGAAACCAGACAGATCCTTCTTGGAGAAGGAAAGTACTTTATTGAAATTTTGCCCCTTGTCAACGGATTTGAAAATCGCCAGTTCGAGACCTCTCTCTCCTTTTGCCAGCCCCTCTCTGGAGTCGCCGAAATTCCGATATCGGCCGGAGACATACAAGGTGCCGGCCCTGTCCTGAATAATGGAAGCACCACCGAACCAGAATCCGGAGCTGTTTTTTTTCGGGGATACGATGATTCGTGCTTTTTCCTGATCTATCAGGGCATTGGCAAAAGCGATTACTTTTTCTTCAACATTCTTTTTCATAGGATGTTTCTCCTAAAGCAATGGTTTGGCAATTGAGTAAACCGAAATGAGCACAATTATCACTGATATGACGATGTTAAGCATCTTGCCGTTCAACTTGTTACCAATTTGAATTCCCGTAAAGGAACCGATTAATACAACAGGGATTATCAGGAGTCCCGACAGGAAGCCGCGGAACGCGGCATTCCCGAATACGAAGCAATACAAGACGATTTGAAGGATTGTCATCAGGAGAAACACGGACCAGAGCGTTACCCGAATCCGGTCGTTGTCCCATTTATGGGCCAGGACCCAGAGGACAATAACCGGACCGCCGACTCCTGCCAGGCCGCAAATATATCCTCCCATCGAGAGAGCTGCAGCGCCCCAATACCAGGGAACAATATCTCTGGGTTCGATTTTGAGAAAGGTTTTAACCGAGACGATAACCAGGAGGATTATTCCAATGATGATTCCGAAGAGACCCTGGTTGAAGCGCGTTATCTCGTGAAGTGTCAGGACTCCCATAACCATACCCGCATTACAGTACAGGGAGAGGATCAGAATTTCCTTGATATTAATTATCTTTCTGAATCGAACAACGCCGTATAGTGACTGTGTGACTGCTGCCGTTGCAGAGAGCGGCAAGGCAATTTCCGGGCTCAAACAAAAGGTAGTCAGTAAGGGTATTGCAATAACACCGAAACCGAATCCCGTCGCACCCTGTACCAGTGAAGAGACGAAAATTATGAGACTTATTGGAAAACTGATAATTAAATTCTCCATTGGTAATTCAAACTAGCCGAGGGAGTTTTCATTGTCAATGTGGCATTACTTTTTTCACCGAAAAAACATTGACGAATTGGTTTTCTATGATATAATTTTCAAAAATCCACAAGGAGAGAAGAATGAAGAAGATCCTTATCCTCATGTTACTGTGTGCTGTTTCGGTATTCACGGTGTATGCGAATGGTGGCGCGGAGCCGGAGGTTTACACTTTGCGGGCCGGTCATACCAATACACCCGCAGCTGATTCCTTTTATCAGATTCAAGCAACGATTTTCAAAGAACTGGTCGAAGATTATTCGGACGGTAGAATCCAGGTGGATATTTATCCCTCAGCTCAGCTGGGCAGCGACCGGGAAATGATTGAATATGTGAAAACGGGATCCCAGGACATCCACCTCACGAGCCTCAATCTTATTACTGACCACGCCCCTCGTCTGGATTCGCTGATGCTGCCCTTCATCTTCGACGATCCTGACAAGGCAGTCGGTGCTGTCGATGATTTGTGGGAATATTACAATGATTACACGAAAGAAAGAGCCGATCTGATTCTCCTCGATCTTCCCATCGTCGGATATCGAAAAATCATGAGCGTCAAGCCGATCCGCAGCCTGGATGAAGCAAGAAACGTTAAATTCCGCCTGCCGCCAAGTCCTCTTTTCGTAAAAACATTCGAAGGACTGGGAATCAATCCGGTCACAATTCCATGGGTAGAACTTTTCAGCGCCATGCAGCTGGGAACCGTTGACGCATTCGAGTGCGATCCTACAGTTCTCGTTTCCGCCCGATACAACGAAGTCGTGAAATATATCACTGATATCGATTGGACCACTCAGGTGTCGGTTATGGTGATGAGTGAAATTTCCTATAACAAGCTCCCGGCAGATCTTCAGAAAGCAGTTGATAAGGCAGCTGCCGGAACCAGGGAAAGAATGAAAGTTGAATCATCGAATATTCTGGATACCTGCATAGCACAGTCTCCGGATGTCACATTCCTGGGAAGACCCGATGACTACGAGGAATGGGTCAGGCTCGGTCAGAAAGTCTGGCCTGAATTCTATGAAAGGATCGGGGACGGCGATGCGGCAGTCGGTGAAGAAGCGGTCAATATGCTCGTACAGGCATACGCGAATCAGTAGCTTTTGATCAGAGGGCGGCAATTTTATTGCCGCCTTTTCATAATCCCAACAAGGCAAGTCAGTATGAAGAAGATTCTCAGATTTCTGGATCATCGGTTTGAAGAAATCATTGGCGTAGTTCTTTTATCCGTTGTCATTATTCTCATTTTCATCGGAGTCGTACTGAGACTTCTATTCAACAGCGGCATGCCGGTTCAGGAAGAACTCTCGAGAATCCTCTATGTCATCATGGTGTTCCTGGGAGCCAGTTACGGATTGTCTAAAAACGATCACATCAGGGTAACCTTTTTGTATAACTACCTGAATGACAAAGGTAAGAAAATCATGCGTGTCATCACCGATGCAATCTGGATCTTTTTTCACCTGTACATGATTTATTTTTCTATTGTCGTATACCAGCTGATGAGAGTGAAACCCGGTTATTCCTCGGCTCTGCATATCGGGCTGCATACGATTTTCGCTACGGTGCCTCTGGCTTTCACCCTCATGACTTTTCGCATCGTACAGATATTAGTCAGGGATTGGAAAGCCGATGACCTTTATATCAAAACATCCTGAACTTCATAAGGAAATATCATGCTGCTCGCAATATTATTGGTAGTTCTCCTGGCTTTGGGGCTCCCCATCTATGTCTGTCTTGGTATGGTTGTCGTTGTTTTTATGGGACTGGAGGGCATACCGGTCCAATTCCTGGTAAGAGGTTTTTACGCGGGTATTGATCAGTATCCGTTGATTGCCGTAACCGGGTTTATCCTGGTTGGATATCTATTTGAAAGTGCCGGTATAACGGATGGTCTGATCAGACTTGTCAAAAGACTCATGCAGTCTTTCAAGGCCGGACTGGCCGTTATCACCATTGTTGCATGTGCCGTGTTTGCCGCGGTAACCGGCTCCGGGCCGGCTACTGTCGCCACGATCGGCGGAGTGATGATTCCGGCAATGATCGCAATCGGCTATGACAGAAAGTTTGCAGGTGCCGTGTCGGTCAGCGGCGGCGCACTTGGTATTCTCATACCCCCGAGCAACCCTTTCCTCATGTATGGAATAATCGCAAGCCAGTCGATCGGCGCTCTTTTCCTGGCCGGTGTTGTCCCCGGAATTCTGATGACTATTGCCCTGTCTTTCACGGCCTGGCTGATTCTAAGGATGAAATCGAAAAAAGAGGATTACCAGGGAGAGGAGATCGAGAAGGTAAATCTCAAACCTAAGGACGTGTTTCTCGCTTTCTGGGATGCCAAATGGTCTCTGATCGCAATCATTCTGCTCCTGGGAGGGATTTACGCAGGATTCTTCACCCCCATTGAAGCGGCGGAGGTAACGGTTTTCTACACCCTGATCGTCGGTTTGTTCATCACAAAAAGACTCAATGCAAAGAACATTTATTCTGCTCTTCAGAGGACGGTCCGACTGAGCGGGACATTAATCATACTTGTGGGTGCCGGAGTAGCGTTTTCAAGGCTTCTGACGATAATGCATATCCCGCAGGAGTTGGGTAATTCCATTGGTGGCCTATCATTCGGTAAAAACGTCATTCTGCTGCTCATTATGGGCGTCATGATTTTTGTGGGTACCTGGTGCGAAACCTTCTCACAGATAATCATCCTGACGCCGATATTCCTGCCGGTCGTCATGAGACTCGGGGTTGATCCGATTCATTTTGGAGTCCTGTTTGTCGTGTGTGCGGAAATCGGTTTCCTGACTCCACCGGTCGGTGCCAATCTGTTCGTCGGAATGAAAATCGCGAAGGTCTCGTTGGAGGAGATATCCAAATCGACGTTGCCGTTTATATTGACTTATATAATTGTTCTTTTATTACTGGTATTCATACCCGGGATATCGATGTTCCTGCCGAATCTCGTATTTTAAAAGATCGATGCACAATACTCCGCTCAGACCGACAGATATACGAAAACGAAACGAGAAAATGATCCTTCGAATCATCAGGAACGAGGGAGTCATTTCTCAGGCGAATATCGTACAGTCGACGAAACTGATGGCGTCCAGCGTTCTTTCCATCTTCAACGGACTTCAGGAAAAAAACTTGATATGCGAGGCATCAAGCTGCGAAATCCCGATGAGAGAACAAAAAGGTAGAAAGCCTAAATACTTCAAAATCGAACCTTCCGCTTTTTATGCCGTTGGAATTGATTTGACTCCCCACTTTTTTCATCTGTCACTGGTTGATTTCTCCGGGAATACAGTCATCGACAGACAAGTTGATATCGATAATACAATGAGCCTGGATAAGCTTTATCAGATTATCAAAGAATCAATGTTCGATTTGACAAAGAGGAAAAGGATCTCCAGGAAAAAAATTCTCGGCCTGGGTATGGGCATCCCGGGTCAGGTTGATTACGAAAGGGGAATTTGCTTGAGCTCTCCCTTTTTTCAAGGCTTAACGGACGTCCCAATCGGTGAGCAACTCGCCGATTTGCTGAAGGTTCCGGTTTATATCCACAACAATTGTTCCGTCATCACTGTCAGTGAGCGTCATTACCGGCAGAATCTGCAGCAATACGAGTCTCTAATGACTGTGTTATTGAGGACCGGTGTGGGTGGCGGTTTTGTAGAACGGAATACTCCTGACAGCTACAATCAGGTGTCGGCATATGAAATCGGGCATATCCCATATTCCCTGGATGGCCCCATCTGTCATTGCGGTGCCAGGGGGTGCATTGAGACGCAACTCGGGGAAGATGTATTGATCAGGGATCTCAATGAAGTTTCGGTATTGAAGAGTCTTCCCGATATCGATGAAGAATACCTGAGGAATGATAAAGTTCGAAAGATTTTGGATAACAAAGGGCGTTTGCTTTACATGATCCTGCGCAGTGTCTATCAGGCGGTTTTCCCCGATACGATACTTCTGATTTCAAGATCCCCGGCCCTATCAAAGCATTTGGCCGGGTTGCTGGTTCGGGAAGCGAAGCAGGACAAGCTTTCACGATTCAGGGTAATGGCCGAAAGTTACGATCCCGCACTCTACAGCAAAGGAGCCGCGGATCTCGTCTGGGAAAATTACTTTATCTGAAAGGAAAATTCATGCGAGTTGGAATCGATACATATTCGTATCACCGGTTTTTGGGCGAAGTATATCCAGTGCAAAGTGCCCCGGATCGAACACTTTCATACAATGAGGTATTAAAGAGGGCGATTTCCCTGAGTATCGACGGTATTTCCATCGAAACCTGTTTTCTGGAAAACCCGGTAGAGGAACATTGCCGCCGATTAATCGACATGGCCAGGGGGAATGATCTGGAGATTATCCTGGCCTGGGGGCACCCGATGGGTCTGCACGGCGGTGATAGTGATGACGCTCAGAAGGATATGGAAGAAACTATCCGTCTCTGCAAGCAGATGAACGTGGATATCATGAGGATAGTCGGATCGAATCGGCGCTTGATGGCGGCTGTCCCGAAAGAAGTCCAAAGGGATAAAGTCACGGTTCGGCTCAAAGAATCGGTCAAGTTGGCGGAGGACTCAGGCGTCAAGCTGGCCCTTGAAAATCACCAGGATTTTCTGGCTGAAGATATCCTCACAATTCTGGGAGAAGTTGATTCTCCGTATCTCGGAGTGAATTATGACACAGGGAATTCCCTGCGCCTCCAGGAAGATCCTGTAAAGGCGGCCACATTGCTGGCACCGCATATCATCGCTACACATATCAAGGATGTGAATGCTGTGTATGGCGGCAACCCCGGGGACTGGACCTTTTTTGCCTCGGTTCCCGCCGGGCGGGGAATCGTGAACCTTCCCGGGGTGGTTAATGCCATCAACAGTGCCGGATATGATGGATTTTTCGCCATTGAGCTGGATTATCTTCACCCGGACTATTCGAATGAATTCAATGTAGTAGAAGAAAGCATTCGGTTTCTCAAAAAGATGTGAGAAGGTGAAATCGTGTTCAAAACAGTTGATAAAGAATACTTAAAACCGTCAGTCGGTATCGGCGTCATCGGATATGCCTTCATGGGCCACATCCATTCAAACGCGTATTCCAAGATGAGGTATACCTTCCCGGAAGTTTCCCTCTATCCGGAGCTGATCGCGGCAGCTGGAAGGAACGAAGAGAAAGTTTCGGCATTTGCAGCGGAATTCGGCTTCAAAGGATACTATACCGACTGGAACGAGCTGATCGCCGATCCCGATGTTGAAATCGTCGATAACTGCAGTGCCGATCCGAATCATTTCGCATCCACCCTTGAGGCATTGAAGCAGGGAAAACATGTGATTTGCGAGAAACCCCTGGGATTGGACCTTAAGGAGTGCGAAGCCCTGGTGGAGGCCTCGCAGTACTCCGGCTCCAAGCATATGACCTGCTTCAACTATCGTTTCATCCCGGCGGCCAGGCTGGCCAGGGATCTGATTAATGCTGGGCGGATCGGAAGGATTTACCATATCCGTGCCTGTTACTATCAATCCCCGGGCTACGATCCTGCTGCCTCTGCTGAGAAGGTCTGGTATTGCCGGCCGGAACGCGTGGGAATAATGCAGGGTATCGGGTCTCATGTTATCGACCTGTCCCGATTCCTGGTTGGTGAAATCAAATCGGTTGGCGGACTTTCGAGGACCTTCAACACCAATCGGAGAATGGCGGATGGAAGTTCCATCCGGGTGAAAAAGGATGAACTCAATATCGCCACGGTGGAATTTGAATCAGGTGCTATCGGAACCCTGGAGAGTTCGGGAATCAGCGTCGGTTACCGGAATCGGAACGAATTCGAGATATTCGGAACAAAAGGCAGTCTGAAGTTTTCCCTTGAAGATTTGAATCATCTTGATGTATGTATTCCCGAGGAGCAATCCGCCGATATTGCCGGTTACACCCGGGTCTCGGTAACTGAGCCGTTCCATCCGTTACAATGCCTGTATCTGCCAAGGGGGCATAATCAGGGCTGGGAATACGGTCATGTCCATGCTCTGCGTCATTTTCTCGATTGTGTAGCTAATGATACGACCGTGGAGCCTTACGGTGCGACGCTGATTGATGGTTACAGGGTTCAAAAAATCATGGATTGTCTTTTTGAGGCTTCTGAAACAGAAAAAAGAATCAATATCAGATACAAATGAGGATAGATATGGCAAAGAGACAATACACGGTGCTGGTTGTCGGTTGCGGTGAGATGGGGAGCTCTCATGCCCGTGCTTACGAGAAAATACCCGAGTATGAAATTGTCGGCCTGGTAAGCCGAAATCCTGAGAGCCGGGAACGACTCAATCGCGAACTTGCCGGAGATTATCCGCTATACGCTGATTTTGAAGAGGCCCTGGAACAGACCAATCCGGAGATTGTCTCCCTATCGACGTACCCGAATACGCATGCGCCTTTTGCCCTCAAGGCTCTGGAGAAAGGTTGTCATCTTTTTATTGAAAAACCTCTGGCGGATACAGTTGAGAGTGCAGAGAAAGTGGCCCGATTGGCATTGGAAATGAATCGCAAAATCGTCGTGGGATACATCCTGAGGCATCATCCGTCCTGGGTGAAGTTCATCGAGATTGCCCGGGGACTCGGTAAGCCCCTGGTGATGAGAATGAACTTGATAATCCAGAGCAGCGGCGCCAGGTGGAGAAAACAGAAGAAGATGATGGAATCCATACCGCCCATGGTGGACTGTGGTGTGCATTATCTCGATGTGATGTGCCAGATGACCGAATCTGACCCCGTAAGCGTTTCGGCCATCGGGGTCCAACTCTCCGATGAGGTGATGAAACCCGAGAACTATAACTACGGTCATCTTCAGGTAACCTTCGAGGATGGTTCCGTCGGATGGTATGAAGCGGGCTTTGGGCCGATGATGAGCGTAAATGCCTTTTTCGTGAAGGATGTCACCGGTCCGAAGGGAAGCGCCAGCATTGTATCCAATAATAAGAAACCTGCTAAGAAAGCGGATGTATTGGAAGATCATGTAAGGACGGATTCGATTCGGATTCATTACCAGGATCGGGACGAAGACGATATTTTTGTGAAGCAGGATGAGTTTCTGGATATGACGGAAGAACCGGATCATGACGAATTATGCCGCCTGGAACAGGAATACCTGCTCAAGGCCATAACGGACGATTACGATCTCACCGGGCATTTGAATACAGCGGTTAACAGCCTGAGGATCGCACTGGCGGCGGACAGAGCCGTTCGGGAAGGGCGTACGATTAAGCTTTAATCAGGGAGAAATCATGCGGAATGAATCAATTTTACACAAGCGATATCTGGATCCGTTACGAGGAACGGGTCCTTATACCATTGATACTCAGGAAAATGGTCAGCAGAAAAATATTATTTTTATCAGTGTAGATATGGTTCCAATGGAGTTTCACCATACTGTGACCGGTGGTTTTCCGATTGAAACTCCCAACATAGATTCTCTCAGTAAGGATGGAGTTAATTTTCAGAATGCCTTCTGTACATCTCCCCTCTGCACTCCTTCACGCGCTTCTTATTTAACCGGTCGGTATTCTTATATCACCGGGAATGGAGATTGTTCCCATGATGGGCAGGAGGGTCATATCCGTGAGAATGATATCATGTGGGGTGAATACCTGAAATCTGAAGGTTATCACATGCGGCATGTCGGGAAATCTCATGTTGGAACCCATAAGATGATGGATCTTTTTACCGAAAATGATTCTCCCTGGGATCGCTGGTCTCCTCCCTGGTTTGATGATGACCAGTATCTTACCTATCTTACGGATCTTGGATTAACTCCACTTGAGTTTGCGAAACCTCTATATGGAGTTTCCGCCGACGGCACCAAAAACGGGAATTTCTATGGCGGCTATATCGCACCCCAACATGGAAAACCCTTTCCTGAAGACGGGACATATCCGGCTTTTCTGGTTCACAAAGCCATACAGGCCTTGAAAACACAGAATAATGATAAGCCGTCATTTCTACAGCTGGATTTTTTTGGGCCGCACCAACCATTTGCCATACCTGGAGGAATGGAGGAACGGGCAGAGGAGCTTCGGGAGACGCTTACTCTTCCGGAATCATTTCTGTCACTCATGAAGAATGAGTATGCAGCACCATCCGGGGAGCCCCGGATATATCGCTTATACCGGAAGAACTGGGGATTAACCGATGCTGAGATTGTTCGGGAGTATCGTATTGTGAATATTCTCCAGTATGAATTGATAGATGAGATGATTGGCAAGCTCATATCACATCTGAAAGAATCCGGGATATATGATAATACCTGGATATATTTTATAGCCGATCATGGTGAAATGAATTGTGAGATGGGGTTGATTGATAAGGGAACATACCTGAATCCGCGTGTAATTCGAGTTCCGATGGTAGTGAAACCACCAGTGTCGCGTCAGCAAACCTGGAAACCCGGTGCGCTTGTTAAGGGTATTGTTTCCCTGCTGGATATTGCCCCGACAATTCTATATGAATCAGGAATTGAGATCCCGGAGCGACTTGATGGATTACGTCTTCATTCAGCACTGTCCGGTGATGAACGACCTGAAGAATATTCTCTCATGTGTGAAATATGGAATCATACTATGCCGAATCTTGCGGTAGGGACAATATTCAAGTCAAAATTCGGGGGGTATCGATTCTTTTCCTATAATATGACCGACGATCGAGATGAATTGTACGAAATTAATGATGCTGCTGATCTGTGTAACCTTCTATCCGGTATGTCTCTTATTCAGGATAATGCGGAGGGTTCATCCGATCCTGTAATTGAAGCTCATAATGAAGCAGTCCGCGTCCTTGAGAAGAGGTTGGACCGGGATGCCCGATGGTTTCAATACGCCAGATATCTTCGTCTTGAATATGCGCATATTGTTGGTATGGATGAGGATAACCAGCTATTTTGGAACCCATGAAAATTCAGAATTTGAAAATGAATATAAAAAAGCCCCCTCGAGTTATCCTCCCGGCCGGCTTCATGTCTCCAAGGCTCTGCCCTGGTTTTCAGTTTGGTTTTATTTTATATAAATTCCTATTCTCATTATTACTTCAAAGTATCGACCGGTCTCACGATCCGATGGAAAACCGGCGAATTTTATGGGAATTGAGGATGATATCGAGAAGTATAAATGCAGTATTTTTTTCTATACTCTTATGAGGCCGGGAATCTATTATATGACCTCTGGCGTAAAGCCGGAAGACGCCCTGCGGCAGAGGTCAATAAAAATTAGAGTCTGAATCGATTTCCCCGGGGTACCCCGCCGTCTGCGGTTCATACAGCCAGAATCAGAATTACAGTGTAGGCTGCAAATCCACCCATCAGAACCAGCCCTTCAGTCCGAGCTACTTTCCTGCCGCTTATCATCAGCGGGAACATCAGCGCCGTCATCCCGATCAGCCACCAGACATCCCGGGACAGAATTTCACTTGGAACAGGCAGAGGCCTGAACAGTGCCGCTGCTCCCAGTATGGCCAGGAGATTAAAAATACTGGAGCCGACAACGTTACCCACCGCCATATCATCCCGACCACGCAAGGCGGCGACGATGGAGGTGACGAGTTCAGGTGCACTGGTTCCCACCGCTACGATGGTGAGACCGATGATGGTTTCGGATACTCCGAGACCGCTCGCCACTCCGACCGCTCCCCTAACAAGCGTATTCGCACCGACGGCGAGAAGACTGCCGCCCAGGATGATGGCAAGGATGTTGAGCCACCCGGCGACGGCTCCGGACCGACCGAGGGATGCCGTCGGCAAAGGTGTTCCCTCATCTTCGACAACGCCTCGGCGGCCGAGCCACACGGCGTAGGCCATGAAGGCAATCATCACCCCGAAAAGAAAGGCACCTTCGATGCGGTCGATGATGCCGTCCCGGGCCAGCAGGTAGAATTGCAGAGTTGCCAGCATCAGCACCGGCCATTCAAAACGTATCGTATTCCCGAGAATGCGCAGGGGACGGAACAGCGCCGTCATTCCGAGAACCAGACCGATATTGAGGAGGTTCGAGCCGACAATATTACCGATTGCCAGCCCCGGGTTCCCTGAGAGAGATGCCTTTACCGACACCATCATTTCGGGCATGGATGTCCCTGCGGCGACGATGGTTAAACCAACCACCGCCGGGGACAATTTTGCCAGGAGCGGAATGCCGGTCCAGCTCTTCGTAAAGGCTCTGGACCCGTCCACAAGAACAGCCAGGCCGATAATGATGAACAGCCAGTTGATGATCATGTCAGTAATTCCTGCCGGAATCCGGAGGGATTACTTTGCGGCGGAACGTGCGGCTGAGCCGAAAAACGACATTCCGAGACCGGCATACAGCATACGGATACCGAAAAGTACACCGATGGCCCAGACTCCCGAAAGAGGCCATTGCGCGAAGATTTCTACACCGAGAATAACGGAAACGATGCCGCTGAAGCGCAGCCAGCCCCATCCCTTCCGGGGTTGGGAACCGAAGGCCATAATGATCCATCCGATGCCGTCGGCGACGAAGAATATGCCGATTATGAGGGTCAGACCCAACAGACCCTGCAGGGGACGGACCATCATGTAAAGACCTACGAGTAAGGACAGGATTCCAAGGATTATTTTAACAATCAGACCATTCTTGAATTTCAGACTGAACGCGTGAATAACCTGAGAGATTCCGGATACCATTATCATCGCGCCGACGAAGATAGTTACCGATATTCCGGCAACAAAGGGGGAACCGATAGCCATCAAACCTGCGATGACAACCAGAATTCCCAGGAACACCCGCCAACCGGAGGCTTTTTGTTTTTCCTTCGTGTCATCCATCGTCGTTGTATCTTCGCTCACTTGAAATATCTCCCTCAGTAAGTATGGGTTCATCATTACCGGAGGCTTTGTCCCTGTCAATTCCCAATTCGGGGTGAATTGAACATCGGGACCGGAGATGTGTTCAACTATTCCTGTAACCGGCTATTCCCGAGGGTAATGGCTGAAACATTCTTTCAAATATTCTGCCAGTGTTCTTTTAACCATATAGAGATATCAACAGACCCCCAGGGGGTGGTGTAAATTGAAATTACAAATTACATAATACACCAAACCGGCGGGTGCTCATAATCATCTGAACAGCGGCTTTATATGCCTTTCATACAGGTTGTAAGTGATATTCCTGGCCACACTCTCCCGATGCTCTGTCAGAGCTTCGAGAAATACATCTCCCATTTCAGCCGCCACCTTGTAACCCACATGAATGAGCTGTCTCAAGTCGATGTTGTAAAGCTCATCAGAGGCATCATGCCGCAGGGCCCGGACGTATTCTTCTGAACTCCAGCCGGCAACAACGCCGGTTTCCGGCAGTTTTGCATAATCAATATTGATGACCTCGGCATAAGGTGCGCATAGGGCTTCTTTCTGACGGTAAGCCTCGGTATAGACGGTTTTTGCCAGATCCAGTCCGGCGCCGCCTGATTCAGCCAGGCCGATTATCTCTTCCAGCCAGGTGGTTCCTGCGGTTTTCAGATGGAGTCCGGCGTCATGCTTTTTCAGCAGACCGTTTATTTCCGGGTATATGGCAAACTTGTCCGAGCCCGAATGAACACTGAGTTTCAGATTCTCCGGCAGTCCGAGAGCTTCGGCGGCGTATCGCAGCACCATTAAATCGGCTTCAAACTCTATAGCGAACACCTTCGGATCGCCGACGTACTCCACACCTTTGTTGAACCGGCCCGAGAACCGGGGGGCAATGGTCTGTACCGGGATGCCCTCGTCGGCGATGGCGGCCAGAATCAGAAGGAGTTCGGCGGGACCCTGAGGTGTATCGGTTTCGTCCATGGATATTTCGGGAATGAAATTCCCTTCACCCTTGGAGTCAAGGATGTGCCGATAGATCATTCCGGCATCCTTTACCGCCGGAAGGTAGTTCCGTGTGATGGCCTGTGCTATTTCGGTGTCAATAACAAAAGGCTCGGAGATCCCCGGGATATCCAGGTGGTGGTCAACAAGATTTGCATGATTATTCAGAAATGAATCAATCTCCACCTCATCCACAGATCCGCCGATACCGTCGGCCACATCCAAGGTGAAAAAATCTGAAGGTTTGATGAAACGGTCCACCGTCCCCAGATTGATATGGTCGGCATCAACATACCATTCACCGGGCCATCCGGCCTCCCGTACCGCTGTCGCGGCAGCGTCCCGAACCGAAGAGGGCTCGGTCCCGATAATCTCATGCTCCCTGTTGGACTTGTTCCACACCGGAATCACATTGATACCGTCGCCGGCGATTTTCTCATAGGCCTTGAGCTGGGCGGAGGCTTCCTGAGCAAAACGGTCTCCGCATCCGATACTGTATTTTCCGATTTTCATTCTTGTCTCCTTGGGTCAGGGGTCATAACTTTCTGCCAGACAATCAAATCGCGAAACGACTTCACCAGGCTGCATGAGCCACTGTCCCCTGGTCCCTGTCTTCCGGATTCTTTCCCCTCACTCAAAACCAAAGTACTCCCGGGCATTCGAATAACAGATGCCTTCTATCATCGGGTCCAGGAGTCCCGGGTTGTTCGGCAATTCTCCGGCCTCCACCCAGCCGCCAATCAGTTCGCAGAGTATCCGGCGGAAGTATTCGTGGCGGGGAAATGAGAGGAAGCTGCGGCTGTCGGTTAGCATTCC
>DAOVYP010000086.1 GCA_030635565.1 Spirochaeta sp.
AGGTGTATTTCATAGTCCCAGCATGAATTGCGGAAATAACGAAAGCCTGCGTAAGTTGTTTCATGCAATTCATGAGCTGCGACATGAAATAGACCGTATATATCCCGAAGCAAGATAAATTTTTACTCCGGAACTCCTAATACTTCTAAATCAGGTGTATTTCATAGTCGTAGCATGAATTGCGGAAAATACGAAAGCCTGCGTAAGTTGTTTCATGCAATTCATGAGCTGCGACATGAAATAGACCGCATATATCCCGAAGCAAGATAAATTTTTACTCCGGTATAAAGTTTCTCCTGTAAAGTCGTATCGAACCTGGAAGCTCCGGCCCCCGGTCCTCCCCCGGCCTTCTCCCGGTCAAATCTAAAAAAGGGCGGTTGAGGCCTTTACGATTTCCTCATCCGAGGCATCCACCGGCAGAATCACTGTAGGCTCAAGCGTATACATATCATGCTCTTTCCTGAAGCGTTCCATACCTCCGCCGGTGATGTTCAGCATGATGGTTTCGTCTTTCGCCACGGCGCCGTTTTCCACGGCCTTGAAAAGACTGGCGACGGCGACACCGGCGGCGTCTGAGATATCGATGCCTTCCAGCTGCTCAAAGCGCTCTCCGGCGATAACGGCTTCATTATTCGTAGCGGTCAGTACGGCGCCGCCGCTTGCTTTCAGGGCGTCGTACAGGCCGCCGGGCACACCCCAGGGGGGACGCCGGTTGGTAAGCACCTTGGCATTCACCTCAGTGACCTGGGAACGGGCGGAATCATCGTCGACAATAATAAAATCCCGACTGTCGGCGGCCAGGGAATCAAGCATGGGGGTGAAGGGCTCATTCTGGCTCACCATCAGGCGCATCGAGTTTTTTCCATAGCGGCCGTCAGCTTCGAACCTCATTGCCGCTTCCCATGCGGCGATTGCTCCTGTACCGCTTCCCACAGCCTGGAAATAAGCGTCGGGGATTCTTCCGATTTCGGTAACCGCTGAGAGTACCGTCGTGGCCATTCCATCCCGGCGGGCGATATTTTTGGCACCACCTTCGGCAATGAACAGGTCTGAACCCGCAACAGCGATGTTACTCATCCGGATGGCATCGAAGTAATCACCGCCGGATTCTGTGCAGACCAGTTTCACACAGGGCTCGATGGGAGAGCCGAATACCAGGGCATTCAGATTATCCCGGGGTACAAACAGAAGCAGGGGAATTTTATTATCCGAGCATACCTGGGCGAAAGCCCGGGCGGTGTTTCCCGCGGATGCCACAACGAGGATTTTATCGAAATCATCATCCATCCGGGCGCAGACGCTGTAGGCTTCGCATTCCTTGAAGGTAGCGGTTTTCATGGCCGCACCCTTCTCGGGCCACCAGCCATTGAATGTAATCCAGAGATTTTCAAGTCCCAACGCCTCGGCAAGACCCTTACTTTTATATGTCACCGGCGCCGCGGATCCTTCGAGAATCCGGCGGATCGGCAGCCAGTCGGCGAAGCGGTAAAGCCCGCCGATATCGTCCCTGACGGTGAGCTGCTTTTCAGCATATTCGGCGCGGATGAGAGACGGCGCCTCATCGGCGAACCCCAGGGTCCAGCCGCCATCATCTGAACGGCGGGTACCGGTAGCTACGGAGACAATGTTGTATTCGGTTGGTTTGAAGCTCATTTCCCAACCCCGGAGTCTTTAAGAAGTTTCACTACGGTTTCCAGATGATCTTCAGCGGTACCGGCATCCTCGATGGTATAGTCCGCCTCCACATCCGATCCATCAGTGCTGCCGACCCAGATGGTCTGAACCTCGATTGGTGATACCGACATGCGGAAGGTTTCACGTTCGTCATAGGTGAGTTCAGATACGGTGGCCACAAGAATAATACCTACATCCATCAGAATATTGGCCAGCTCTGCCAGACGCCGGATCATCTCTTCCCGATCTTCGGGGTAAAGATGATGGCGTTTCACCGTCATATCGGCATCCAGTCCGGCCAGGACATTTCGGACGCCCAGGTAGTACACCTTGTTACCCTCATCGAACAGACGTTGTTCGAGAGATTTTGCGTATTGGGCCTTGCGGAAATCCTCAGGGCCACCAACAAGTACCAGGGAAGGTCTATGGCCGAAGGCTTCACTTCGCTTGTCCCTGGTGATGTTGCCGATGTCCCATTTCAGGTTCCGGTCCATTACCTTGTCCCGGTATTCGGCCTGATTGTCACGGATAACCTCGCGGATAATACCTCCACCGGCGATTTCATAACCGTCAACAATAACAAATCGGCTGGTCTGGGGAAAATCTTCGACGATGTCAAATGCGATGGGGCGTTGAGTGGTAAGCACACAGTCGGCCACGTCGTGGCGTTCCACCATCTTTTTCATGCCGTCGGAGTTCAGGTTGGAAGCATCGATAACCTTCATCGTATCGAAAAGTCTCATACGAACCCGTTCGGATCCTGTCTTCAGGATGTATTCCTTGTCTTTAACGAAGGGTTCCCGTCCGAGCCAGAAGAGATTCACACGCATGACATTGCCGGTCTGGGGCTGTTTTTCCCCGGCCCGAGCTACCAGATTTCCCCGTTTGGCGTAGATCTGCTCGGTCATGGTGAAACCTGTAGCCATCCCGGAACTCACCGTATCCGGGTTTTCCC
Source organism: Spirochaeta sp. (assembly GCA_030635565.1). Lineage (GTDB taxonomy): Bacteria > Spirochaetota > Spirochaetia > DSM-2461 > DSM-2461 > UBA2779. The sequence continues at coordinate 2,630 of DAOVYP010000086.1, forward strand.
CACCGAAATTCTCGATACCCGAGACTCTGCTCATTTTTCCCGATGGGTAGAATGCCAGCTCATCTCCGTCTTTCAGGGTCCCGGTAGATATGGTTCCGGCGATGATGCGCCGACTGTCACCCATCGCTGTGAATTTGTAGACGTCCTGCACCGGCATGCGGAAGGCCATGTCATCCGGAGCTTTTTCCTTCTTGAATTTATCGATAAGGGTAAGAACGGTGTCGCCTTTCCACCATGACATGTTGTCACTCAAAGACGCGATATTATCACCCTCCATTCCGGATACCGGAATGAAGGAGACATCGTGCATTTTGATGTTCCTGAGGAATCGGGAATACTTACGGACTATTGATTTGTATACCTTCCTGTCGTAATCCACAAGATCCATCTTATTCACCAGGACACACATCTGTTTGATACCCAGCATGGAGAGCATGTAGCCGTGGCGGCGGGAATTTTCCTGTACGCCTTCTTCGGCATCGATGCAGAGGAAAGCGGCCTCGGCCCTGGCTGCACCGGTTATCATGTTCTTGAGAAATTCAATATGACCCGGGGCATCAATAATAATGTAGTGACGCTTTTCGGATTTGAAGAACACCCGGGCGGAATCGATGGTAATACCCTGGCTCTGCTCATCCTTGAGGGCATCAAGCAGGAAGGCGTATTCAAAGGGTTTGGAATTACGGGCGCAGTTGGCCTTCACCTGTTCCAGCTTACCGTCTGGAAGGCTGCCGGTGTCCGCCATCAGGCGGCCGATAACAGTACTTTTACCATGATCCACATGTCCGGTGATCACGACATTCATATTTTCAAGCATGCTACATGTACCCCTCACGCCGCAGGGTTTCCAGACCGCCGCCGTCTTCCTTGTCCTGGGCCCGGCCGGAACGTTCGGCAATATTGGCGAACTTTCCCGACCTCAGCTCCGCGATAATATCAGGAACATCCTTAGCCGTGGATTCCACCGAATGAGTGCAGGGACCGCAACCCAGCGAGCGGTAGCGCTTGCCTTCGCCCTGATCGTAGTACAGTGAAACTGTCGGGATTTTCTCTTTCTCGATGTACTCCCAGACATTCGTCTCGGTCCAGTCCAGCAGGGGATGGATCCGGACGTGGGTACCGGGAGCAAAATCTGTCTTGAACTGATTCCAGAACTCAGGCGGCTGATCACCTACGTCCCAGGTATTTTCGGTATCCCGGGGAGAAAAGTAACGTTCCTTGGAGCGCGAACCTTCTTCATCGGAACGCACCCCGACGATAACGCCGGTGTAGGCCTCGGTATCCTTATCCACCTGATATTCATCCGCTTCGTGGTTGAAGCGGTAACGGGGCCAGTCTCCGTTAAGAGTGTTCTTCAATGCTTCAGACTTTAACAGACGACAGCAAGTAATCCGGTCAACGTTTCCGTCGGGGAAAGTCTGCTTTGCATCCAGGGCCGTTTTGTTCTCTCCGTAAACCATCGGGAGCTTCCACTCCCGGGTGAGACGATCGCGGTATTCAATCATCTCCGGGATTTTATAATGGGTGTCGATGTGAACAAGCGGAAAAGGGACATGGCCGTAGAATGCTTTACGGGCCATCCATAGCATAACCGTTGAATCCTTTCCGATTGACCATAACATGCACAAGTTCCGGAAATTGGCGTATGCCTCGCGCAAGATGTGAATACCGAGACTTTCTAGCTGTGTGATTTGATCCATAGAATTTGGAAAGCTGCTTGAGCGTCCTTTAATGTGGAATCGGCATCAGGGCGAAACCGATTCATTTATTAAATGACATTTTACCGATGACAGTCACGGAAGGGAACCCCGAAGGTCAGACCGGACTGACTCCGGCTGTAACCCTTCGGAAAAACCCGGGCATATCGCGGTGAAAGAAAATCATCATTGTATCGAATCCGCCGATTACCGCCTCTTGCGGCGCTGAGGCTGGCCGCATCGGCCGGCGGTTCTTTCCGGGATAATAACAGATACAGATCAGCACCAGCTCCGGCCGCCGGAAGAGCCAATTCCAAGCCGATACCGGAAGATGCACCGTTTATCCAGACAGTTTTACCGCTCGGCTATGCAACCATAGCATTTTGAGCTTTTTTATAACGCAGAATTTGCGACCAGATACATTTTTTCAGTGAAGTCATTATTCTACAGGGATATTCGGTGCATACTGCGGCGGAGTTAAATAGAGGAAGTCGCCGCTGAATGCCCGGGATTCCGTCAGATAGCTGAGTTCATTCCTGGAAACGCCGAACAATCGGTCGCATGCATACAAAGGAACGGACAATCGACGGACGAGTGCCAACCCCTCTCCGAATGGCAGATAACGACTTTTGCCGGGGAACAGGCCTCCGAACTCAAGGCGAACGAAAGGGCGTCCCTCATCATCGATTTCCACAAACCCGCGACGGGGGGGTGTTCGCTGAAGCAGGTCGCCCAGCCAGGCCGCCGCAGTGCGGTCGCCCTCTCCCACAAAATCACGGATGAGAATCTCCGTATCAAAAGGATCAGTCGGAACCGGAAGAAAATCACCTTTCACCGGATCGTTAAAGACGATTACCGGTGATCCGCCGCTCCCTTCAAGTGCCACTCCGACTATCCGTATCCCACGTTTTTTCATATAGAAAGACATCATTACAAAATATAACGCGGGTCCTGCAAAAAACACGGTAATTTGACACCCCATGGAAGTCATCCCAGAGTTGAAAAAACCGACACGCAATGAATGGTATCATACTCCAGGACAGATCCCTGGACCCGGAGTCGCTCAAGCGACTCCCTGTTCCGTGGCAGAGCCGCGGGGTATGAAACAAACCATGCTTTCCCTGCGCTCATTCGGATCAAGGGTCGTACCGGAGGCGAGAGCCGAGGAACGATCCCGACAAAATGAACAAGTTCCTCCTCTCATTTCGCTTGGGAATCACCGGATCCGGATTTGGAGCGCCGGCTGCCCTACCGGTGAAGAGCCATACACGAATGCAATGGACACAAACTCTCTGCGGGAGTGATGTTCGATTCTGTAGCAAAGTAATACGGTAGCGCGGCAATTGTCATCATCATGGCCGGGGTGATTAACAAACTGGCCGGCACTTTCGGCTGATATTCCAGTATGGTGTCCCGTAAATTCGCACTCATAGAACGATGGTGGCTTATTCGCAATGCTCCCGGACAGTCCCGCTTCCGGAATGCAACGTTTATTTTCTGATGTATATACCGGACACCATCCTACCCACAGGATTTGCAGCTGCCGCAGCCTTCGGCTTTAAGCTTGCAGGAGAGGACTTCAGCCGGGGTGAGGACCCGGGTCACTTCCGGAACAGCCGTAAGTCCTCCGGCGATCCCCCTCCCGGCGATTCTTCGAATCAGTGCTCCCAGGGGGAATCCCGTCAGCAGGGCACCGAATCCCACCAGGAAGCTGATCCCCTCGTTCGCACCCGGCACCAGGCGTCCGGCCAGTGTATATCCGACAGGAAAAAGAAACAGAGGAAGCAGAAAGGTAATCGCCGAAGACAGAACCGTGCGCCCCGGCGGCAGAAAAATCTCTACAATATCACCTTCAACCATCGCCAGGCCTGAGGGGTTCGAAACTGTATAAGAGCGTTCTCTCACGCCCCAGAATCGACGGGACGTAGCGGCTTTGGCCAAAGGGATGTCGTCGTTCTTCACCTGGAGATTATCCCCGGCGCTGACTACCGTTGCCGTTCGTGTCATCCGGTTCCTCCTTACAGGGAATATCCAGAGCTTCGACAGATCGGGTTTTTCCGTCTTTACCGATGTTCATCAACACGCCCTGGAGGCGTAAGTCCCCCCAGCCGTCTTTCGACCTCTCGGGGACCCTGGTGAAACGAATACGCATTTCGGTGGCGCTGTCCATACCGTAGACCGACTCCCGGCTGCCGGTACGGCCTGAATCGGTGATAATCGCCGTTCCACCGGCAAGAATCTCAGCATCCGCCGTCTGACAACGGGTCCCGGTACCCATCATCGCAGACACAAGACCGTCGGAATGATAGGCCATCGTCCGCCTCTCGGCGCTCGTCGTGGCATGAAAGTTCAGGATAATCGTGTCGGTCCGCTCCCTGATCTTCCGGACAATCTCCGGCAGGTAGGTGTAGGGATTATTGCCGTGGGTGCGGGAATATCCTGACTGACCAATCATGCAGATAACACCAATATCCCCTGCCGCTGTGTTGTAAACACCCCAACCCCTTCCGGGAATCCCGGGCGGCAGGTTGGCCGGCCGCAGAATCCATGGCGTCTTCGTCAGAAAATCAACGATATCCTTCTTGTAGTAGATACACTCACCGCCGGTGAGTACATGGATCCCCTTCTTGCGCAGAGTGATGGCGTGGGTTTTTCCCAGACCGAACCCGCCGGTAGCACCGTTGGCATTGGCAATGACAAAATCGATCTCCCTGCCGGAGACGAGATCTTTCAATAGATGCTTCAGAGTAAAGTGACCGGCTTTACCGACTATCTCGCCGATGAAGAGTACCCGCATGAGGTTTACCTTAAACATCCTTTGTGGATGGGGCAAGGAGTATTACCGATTTGGGAGAAATGGGGGGGATGGGCTTTCATTCGGTACACTTATACATTACCATTTTTATAGTATTTAATTCGTCACTTCATCACTATGGAAGGAGAAACATATGAGTTATTCAACACCGGATCTGGGTTTTGCGTACGACGCACTTGAGCCCCATATTGACGCCCGAACAATGGAAATCCATCACGACAAGCACCATGTGGGCTATACCACCAAATTGAATGCCGCGATTAACGGATCGCCTCTGCAGGGTAAGGATCCCGCCGCAATCCTGGCCAACCTGGATACCGCCCCTGAGGATATCCGCGGAGCGGTCAGAAACAATGGCGGCGGCCATGTCAATCATGGTCTTTTCTGGGAAATCCTTACCCCCGGCGGGTCGGCCGCCCCCGTCGGCAGCGTCGCATCAGGACTCAATTCCGCCTTCGGCGGATTTGACGATTTCAAGAAAACCTTCTCTCAAGCCGCCGCCACGCGGTTCGGCAGCGGATGGGCCTGGCTTGTGAAATCGGGGAGCGAACTCAAGGTGTACAGTACCGCCAATCAGGACAGTCCATTGAACCGGGGAGACACACCCATCCTTGGTCTCGATGTCTGGGAGCACGCGTACTATCTGAATTACCAGAACCGCCGCCCGGATTACATCGAAGCCTTCTTCAACATCATCAACTGGGACGTTGTGGAGGAGAAATTCAAAAACGCCTGATTTGGATGACCTCCGGGTGCCCGCCGATCTTGCCTATTACCAAAAAGTTCGGCGGGTCTCGCAGCCACCGGCCGCTTCATTGGATTCCGTCAGTAAGAC
>DAOVYP010000064.1 GCA_030635565.1 Spirochaeta sp.
CCTTCAGAGGATCCGTGAACTGGCCATCCAGGCCTCGAACGGTATCTACTCTTCGGAAGACAGGATGCAGATCCAGGTGGAAGTGTCTCAGCTCGTCGACGAGGTGGACCGTATCGCGTCACATGCCCAGTTCAACGGCATGAACATGCTCACCGGCCGCTTTGCAAGGTACACCGGCATGAACAGCGTCACAGGATCTATGTGGCTGCACATCGGTGCCAACATGGATCAGCGTGAGCAGGTGTATATCGGAACCATGACCTCCTCGGCCCTGGGTATCAGGCAGGTCGGTACGGGACAGATTATCTCCATATCCACTCCCGAGCAGGCCAACAGGAACATTGGTATCGTCGATGAAGCCCTGAAGCAGGTGAACAAGCAGAGAGCTGATCTTGGTGCATACCAGAATCGCCTTGAGCATGCCATCAGAGGACTGGATATAGGAGCTGAGAATCTTCAGGCTGCCGAATCCCAGATCAGGGATCTGAACATGGCCCAGGAAACTGTCAATCTGACCAAAAATCAGATTCTCCATCAGGCTTCCAACGCTATGCTCGCCCAGGCCAACCAGCAGGGTCAGATGGTCCTGCAGTTGCTGCAGTAGAGTCCCGCGCGACAATTCACGATTAAGGATGACAAACCCGGCCGCAAGGCCGGGGTTTTTCATACTCCACTTGACCCCTGCCCTTCCCCTCCGCTATTTTCTGAGTCCATGGAACGGCCCCCTGTTACCATTCCCGATGATCTCAAAACCGCCGTAAGAGTATTCGCCGAGGCATCACGGCAATGCTGGCTTGTCGGCGGCGCCGTCAGGGACGGGCTCCTGGGACGCAGCTCGGAAGACTACGATCTGGCGACTGATGCCGAACCGGAAGAAGTGATGAAATTGTTCCGGCGTACCATTCCTACGGGTATAAAACACGGGACGGTAACGGTACTGCTCGGAACCCACCAATTTGAGACAACGACATTCAGGCGGGATGGGAAATACACCGACGGACGCAGACCCGACAAAGTGGCATATTCGGGAGATATTCTCGAAGATCTCGCACGTCGGGATTTCACCATAAATGCCATTGCCTGGGACCTGATCAACAAACGTCTGCTGGACCCCCACAACGGCCGTGAAGATCTGAAGAACCGCATCATCAGAGCCATCGGCAGACCGGCCGAGCGATTCGAGGAAGACGGACTCAGATCCATCAGGGCCTGCAGATTCGCATCTCAACTCGGATTCAGCATCGATGACGAAACAATGAAAGCCATCGGGGGAACCCTGTCAAACCTTCCGTCCATCTCTGCTGAAAGAATCTGGGAGGAACTGAAAAAAATCTTTATTTCACCGAAGCCTTCGACGGCATTCCGTCTTTTCCTGGAGACCGGGTTATTGGAACTGCTGCTGCCTGAGTTGGATCAATGCGTGGGCGTGGGGCAGAAAGGTCGTCACGTTCTGGACGTTTTCGATCACAGTCTCATGGCATGCGATCTGGCTCCCCGGGAAAACTTACCGGTAAGAGCCGCCGCGCTATTTCATGATATCGGAAAGCCTCTGGTGAAAATTCGGGACGAAAGCGGAGAAATCATCTTTCACCGGCACGATATCACCGGGGCCGAAGTCACGGAATCGATACTTCTGAGGTACAAGGCTTCAAATGCGGACAGAGACCGGATAACCCGACTGGTTCGCCACCATATGTTTCACTACACCCGGGACTGGAGTGACGCTGCAGTACGCAGATTCATGGCCCGGGTCGGACTGGACATGCTGGATGATCTCATGATTCTGAGGCTGGCGGATGCCTCGGCTATAGCCCCGGACCTGCCGGATGCGACGGCGCATCTCAGAAATCTGATCGAACGGATTGACGGGATTCTGGATGCTCAAACCGCTTTAAGTATCAAGGACCTGAAGATAAACGGCAGTGATCTGATGATGGTACTCGGCGTGAGACCCGGTCCCATCCTGGGAACCCTCCTGAAACATCTGCTGGATTGTGTTCTCGAGGATCCGGAAGCGAACGAACATGATCGCCTGCTGGATATGGGCAGACGTTGGCTGGAGATTTACGGCTGAATTATTATCGAATGGGGAGAAAACAGCGGATTCGCAAAGCGAACTTGCGAGAAGTAAGGTCGTTACTATTCCTGAGTGAGCGCGGTCATTGATTCATAGGCCAGTCTGGCCGCTTCCTGTTCCGCCGATTTTTTGTTACCACCCTTTCCCGGTCCGAAGGTATCCCCGTTGACGACGACATTAATCCAGAATGTCCTCTCGTGGTCGGGGCCGGTTTTCCGGTCCAATACGTATTTCGGGTAACTGTGGAAGTGCTTCTGGACAATTTCCTGCAGCAATGTTTTATAATCCTTGCGGTGTCTGTTGGCAAGGACCGTTTCGATTGGATCTTTCAGGTATTTCAGAATGAAACGGGAAACCTTCTCGTAGCCCGCATCAAGATACCAGGCGCCGATGAGTGCTTCCATACTGTCCGAAAGCAGGGCCTTTTTGGTTCTGCCGCCGGAGAACTCTTCACCTTTCCCAACATGCACGATGGAATCGATACCGAGGCTCAAGGCAATGTCGGCAAGGGCTTCCTCACTCACGACATGAGACTTTATTCTGGCCAGATCGCCTTCGGGACGGTCGGGAAGTAAACGAAACAGGTAATCCGCAACAACAATTCCGAGAACAGAATCCCCGAGGAATTCCAGTCGTTCGTTGTTGTCGATATCCTCGGTGGTTTCATTGACGAAAGATCTGTGACAAAAAGCGAGGTCAAGAAGATCAAACCTTCTGAACCTCAATCCTGCTTTTTTCTGAAAATGCGATAATTCTTTCCGTCGTGATAATTTCACAGTCGGCGTTCTCAAAGAAGGAACCTCGAGAACGCGTGAAGGAATTCTCACTATTCCTTGTCTTTCAGCTGCTCCTCGATGAAAGACAGAGCGTCCTGAACTTTCTCGAACTCGGTGGCTTTTTCGTCGGGAACGGAAACACCAAGTTCAGAATCGATAGCGTAAAGCAGCTCGTAAGTGTCGAGACTGTCGGCGCCAAGATCTTCACGGAACCGGGATTCCGGGGTAATCTTGTCTTTTTCAACCTCAAGTTTCTCAGCGATGAGATCCTTAAGTTTTTCGTACAGATCGGTGCTCATGTAATACTCCTTAGACTTAATCAACCCATGTCTTCGGGTTCGATAATCTGGTTGCCTTTATAAAAGCCGCATTTGGGACACACACGGTGCCGCATAACTTTGTTTCCGCAGTTGGAACATGTGATAAGGCTGGGGACGGCGAGCTTCATATTGATTGAGCGCCGCCGACGGCTCCTGGCCTTTGATGTCCGGTATTTGGGTACCGCCATTTACTTCCTCACTGAAATCATTTTGCGGTGGTCATATTATATTGACCCCCGATTTCCGTCAAGTCCTGCCACTATGTCAATAAACGCTAATCCTCTCTTCCACGGCGTTTTAGCAGCGCTTTTTCAACTGCCGGCGGCACCATGGCCGATATATCGCCTCCAAGATTAAGCAACTCCTTAATCGTACTGGACCTGAGTACGAAATATTTAGGCTCCGTTGGAAGGAGAACCGTCTCAATTTCTTCATTCAGCTGCTTGTTCAAAATGGACAGTTCGAATTCATAATTGAAATCAGCAGAAGATCTTACGCCCCTGAGCAGCACACCGGCATCCACAGATCGACAGTAATCGACAATCAAACCCTCATATGTCGTAACCCTCACCTGTTCGAGGCCCATGCCATTGATCTGTTCAATAAGCAGCAATTTAATCTCTTCAGGTGTCAGCAGGGGAGTTTTTCGGGAGTTCACCGCGATGACAATATCAAGTGAATCGAACAAAGCCGCTCCACGGCTGATGATGTTCAGATGTCCGTATGTCGGCGGGTCGAAAGAACCCGGGAAAACAGCTTTAACCATAAATAAATAATAATCTCCGTTTCAACGTCAGGTCAAAGCACCAAATGGGTGTTTTTTACGTTTGACGCGATGTTGAGCACCATCATACAATTACATCATATGAAAATAATACTGCCCGTACTATTTCTTGCAGGTCTCCTATTCTTTTCATGCGCATCCGATGTAACGGCTCCGGAGCCCGAGCCGGTTGCACCTGTTGTGGAAGAAGCGGCTCCCGAACCCGAACCGGAGCCTGAAGTGGATCCCATAGTTGAAGAAGTTCCAGTCACCGATGAGAATTACGTTGTATCTCAGGAATTCTATGAACAGACATTCGAAGAAATTGAAGCCCTCATACTGGAATTGAATAAGGTTATATCGAAAAAACAATTCGACAAGTGGCTCGCATACCTCTCCACCGATTACATCCGAACTTTCAATTCCGGAGAAGTCCTCAATGTGATTAATGAGTATCCTCAGCTGAAAGATAACGGAATCGTCCTCAAGGATCTAAGAGATTATTTTGACTGGGTTGTCGTACCCAGCCGGTCAAGAGCCGTACTTGGGGAAATCGTATTCGTGGGAGAAACCCAGGTAATCGCCTACTCGTCTTTCGAAGGAAAAAGGGCGAAACTCTACGAATTGGAAAAAATCGATGATAATTGGAAGATCACTGTATGGGAATGAAACTGTGGATATAGACATTTCACGCCGATACAATAGAATGTATATAGACTCCACTGAAAAAGAGAAGATTGTTGCAAAGACAAGGAGCAAAAAACACAGAAAGCGGAGTGTAGCAACGCTACATGAGCATTTCGAGTATTTTTGTAACGCCGTATTTGCTTCAAGATTACTTTATCAGAGGAGTCGATAAATAAGGGATGAAAAGGGAGTCTATATGAAGATCCGCACAATCAGTCTCATTCTCGTCATGCTAATCTTGAGTCTGCCGCTGTCGGCCCAGGAATCAGAGCAGACTATTGAGGAACTCTATCTTCAAAGTGCCATTAAGACCCAGATAATCAAGGCCGAAGCCGCATCGCCCGACCGGGATATGAAAATGATCGCACTCACCGACATCGCACAGATGGTTGAAGACGGTTCGGCTGCCGATAATCCCGAGATACTTGAAATACTCGGAGATCTCGGAGGCGAAGGCGTCACAAATGTCGTCCGGGAACAGGGACATGTGCTGAACGATTTCCCCGACGTCAGAAGGGAAGCCGCATATGTACTCGGCAGGCTGGGAACCGAAGAGGCCGCCAGAGAACTGAATACAATCCTGCTCACCGATCCGGAACCCATGGTGATGTCCGAAGCCATCCTGGCCATTTCAACAATCGATGTGGAAGACAAGCAGTCCCGGAATCGGTCTATGGCCGCAGCCATCTACCGGCAGACTGCCATAAATAAGGATAACAACTTTGCATACACATTCCTCCAGTCAGTGGAAAACATCGCCCGGAGAGAAGGCGGAATAGGCGATCCGATGATATTTGAAGAGATTGCAAAAATTGCCGATTCACGACAGGGATACAATCGGGTCGTCAGAGATAAAGCTTTCCAGCTGCTCCGCGAGCTCCAGGGTATGTAACTTAAAACTGCGAAAAAAAGCCGCCTCTCATAAAGGCGGCTTTTTTTATGCCCGGGTCAGAACCCGTTTATTGAACGTCAGTTCGCAGCTCCCGACGCCATTCGGATTTCTCTTCAAGATTCTCCCAGTCTATTCGCCGGTTAATCTTGAGATTCCTCTGTTGGTAGGCCTGTAGCTCGACGACGGCAAAACTCCCTTTCCCGAGATAGATGACTTTCTCACCTTCCCCGGGATTCAATTCTTCGCTTACGATCTTAAGAGCACAATCGAAATGAACCGGCGTGCCGTCTGTCGGCCTGGCCAGAGCGGAAGTTATGTCCTTGATCGGCTCACCGCAGATACTGCAAGGTGGATTCGGCCGATCAGGACAACGAGGTGAATCAAATCGCCGCGAACCGCCTTTTCGGCGGCCGCGACGATCCCTGTTCTTAGGTTTTGTACTCATTTTTGTTCCCATTGCGATTGACTATTTCGTTTGACAGTTTAATGGCAATACGATCTATCGCAACCTGGAGATACCGCTGATCATTAATTTTAACTTTCAGCTCCTCCAGCTTGACGGGGTCGGTCTGCTTGGCGATGCGTACCATTGGAGCTCCTTCTCCCTAAAACGCATGTTCCCAATGATCCAGTTTTCCCATCCTCCGTGACAGGAAAATCAGATCGAAGCGGATACGACAACCGCCGAGTTCAGGATGACGAAGTAGAAAAAGAGAAGCGACCTTCCGTATCTTCCCGCGCTTGCGCGAGTCGATGGAACGTTCCAGGCTCTCCACTCCCAGAATATCCCAGGTTTTCACCTCGACGAAGACAACAACATCTCCCTTCCTGACTATAATATCGACCTCTCCCGGTCCTGATCTGAATCGCCTTTCAAGAATTTCGTACCCGTTATCCTCAAGATAGCGGGAGGCTTTATTTTCTCCTTCCAATCCCTTATGGCTACTTGTCACTACTTGACTTCGTTTTATCTATGAGACTCTTGATATCGAGAGCCCTGGCAATGAAGAGATTCTTATTGTTGAGCAGGTCGATGGAAGGACCGGTGTCCCCCTTGTACTCTCTGCCGGTGCTGTTGATCAGAATGATTACTTCAGGGCGGAGAGGGGCATCTTCACTGGAGCTGATAACCCTGCCGATACTTCCGTCGGATAACAGTACGAGACTGCCTACGGGATAAAGTCCCATGGCCCTGATGAATATCTTGACTATTTCGGGATCGAACCTTCTCTGATTGTCGCTCAGGATAGATCTCATGGCTTCGTATCCTATCATCGAGTTCCGCCAGGGACGTTCGGAAACCATGGCCTCGAAGGCATCAGCAACTGAAACAATGCGAGCTTCGAACATTATCTCCGTACCCTTCAGTCTCTGGGGATACCCCTCCCCGTCCCATCTTTCATGATGCTGGAGGGCAATCTGGGCGATCTCCTCGGGAAGCTGAAGTTCCGTATTGATAATTCGATAGGAGTATACAGGATGGGTTTTCAGGGTTTTCAGTTCCTGTGCTTCCAGTTCCCGGTCCAGTTCGATAACTCCCCTCGGTAAACGCTGCATGCCTACATCATGGAGTAAAGCTCCACTGCACAACTGGAAGAGCTTATGTCTCGGGCGATTGAGGGACAGGCCGACGGTGATAGCCAGAAGGCCGCTGTTTACCGCGCTTTTTGCATGATTTTTCGCATTGGAACTGTTGGTCAGGACCAGCCTGACGGCATCGACTTTCTTTTCCTCCACCTTTTCAATGAGGGAAGAAACCGTATCCTCAATTTCTTTCTCGGTAACCCGTTCCAGGTTGCGGATTCGGGTCAGCATATCATCGACTTTGTCGATTACCTTGTTGTAGAACGTGAAGAGCTCTTCGTCGGCCGGAAGTCCCCACATATTCTCCGGGGCACCATCGAATTCTTCCATATTTCTGGCTGCACCCTCGGTCTCAACCTGTGTAACATGCCATGATCGAAGCCGTTCCAGATCTTTCTCCCTGATGGGCACACCGGCTGGTATGAAGATGGTGTCTTCTTCAATGTAGACCGGGTGAGTGAAGGTTTGTCCGGATTTCAGATCATCAACTTTAATGTAATTCATCGTTTCCTCTGGTCTCGTAGACAAATTTCAGGATTTCAGCGACAACAATCCAGTATTTTACCGGAACATAATCGAAGGGATTCAGATGAGCCAGGGAGTCGACAAGATCAGGAGATTCCACGATGGGAATTCCATTTTCTCCGGCTATCCGACACAGGGCTTCCGCCGTTTTGCCGATACCCCGAGCAAGAACCCTGGGGGCATACTCCCCACTTTCGTATCTCAATGCGGCAGCTTTATGCTCCCTCATTCCCTTTCCTCCAAATCCCTGACCGCTTTTCCGGTGCCGGGGGTGAATCCGTCGCTCTCCGCTATGGATAAAATTGTATCATCAACTTCAACATTCATCAAAGCCAGACTTTCACGAAAAGATTTCCACTTTTTTGTGTCAATTTCCGTATCATCATCTGTGAATACGGACAGCTGGGTATTATCCAGACCCTCCATGAGAAACTCAAAAGTACGTGAACCGTCATATATAGTCAGGGCAAGAGCAGGATCCATCCCCCGGCGGATTTTCCAGACCATCCGGATTTCACCTTCACCAAGATGCCTGACCAGTCGCCTGAACATCCAGTGGTCCCTGTGCCCGGATACATTATTGAGAAGGTTGATCAGAGAATCGGGATCGTCACCTTCTTCGTTCATTTCATCTTTGAGTTCATCGGAATCGGGCGGTCGAGTCCAGTTCCCGGATCTGTGGTCCCTGCCGTCTCCGGATAATGCGGTATCGACAGATTCCAGAAAATCGGCCGTCGGATCGGTCCCTTTTGATAGAAGCTCGGCATAGAGACGGGCCATTCGCACCCGATGGCCCTTTGTATGCTTCAACAGAGCCGCCCTCCTGGCCGCTTCCGAGCCATCCGGCAATGAAAGCCCCGCCCTGAGCAAGGCGGCCGAGAGCAGCGTTCTCGTCGATGCCTGAGGTGATGCGGTATGAGGGATTTTGGATCTGGAATCCCGAAGGAGTAGAAAGAATCCGCCGGAATTCCGCTCAACCCTGGCCCGGATTATCTGACCCGGGCGGAAATTGAGATGACTTCTGGCCGTAAGCGTCCGGCCGTTCCACAAGAGTCGGAACCTGCCGTCAGGCAGCACGGTCTGGATTCGTGCCGAAATGATATCGCCGGTGCGTAATTTATCCCCGGCGACAATATCAGTGAGTTGAAGATTTCCGCGTACAGGTTCGGGCATACTCCCCTGGAGGGTTAGCCGGCGGCCTGCTGTTTCTTGCTCTTGATGAGCTCTTTAACCTTGGTGGCTTTCCTTCCTATGCGGTTGCGCA
>DAOVYP010000582.1 GCA_030635565.1 Spirochaeta sp.
AAATATATAAGGTTAAAGGAGTCGCCGGCGCCGAACCCCTTGGTGACAGACAGCTTGAACTGCAGGTGCGGTTGGATGTCGATGCCATGGCTGCCGTCAATGTGGTGCCGTTGGAAGTCATGGGAGCCCTCGGGAACCGGAATACGGCACTTCCTGCGGGGCTTGTGGATTGGAGCGGTGGAGAATGGGCCTTCAGGGTGTCGGGAGAGTTTACTGATCTGAAGAATCTGGCTTATCTTGTTGTCGGTTATTCCGGATCGTCCCCGGTGAGACTGGCCGATATCAGCATGATTTCAGAAGTCTATGAAGATTCCCCTGAAAGAGTTCGCTCCGGTCTGCAGGATCTGATAGTCGTACAGGTAACGAAGAGAGAAACGGGTAATGTCATTCAAATGAGCCGTGAAATCCGTGAGCGCCTGAATCGGCTGGAATCGGGCGGAAACGAAGGTTACCGTTTTTTCATACTGCATGACGACAGCGAAACAATCCGTCTTTCCCTGGGAACCGTAGTCAACTCGGCCCTTACCGGAATTGCCATGGCCATTGCGATAATATTTCTGTTCCTGCGTAGCTGGAGATATACTCTGGTGGTCGCCGTCTCACTTCCCGTCAGTCTGGTTATCACATTCGCGGGAATGAAGCTGACGGGACAGTCAATCAACGTTCTTACACTGGCGGGTATTACCGTTTCCCTGGGAATGGTGGTTGATGCCTCCATTGTCGTATTGGAAAACATACATCGCCGTCATGCTTCCGGAGAAAATGCCGATACCGCCGCACTTGCGGGAGCCGGTTCGGTATCGGGGGCCGTCATCGCATCGACAACGACATCTGTCAGTGTATTCGCGCCGATGATGTTTCTGACCGGAATAATTGGAAGTGTGCTGAAAGACCTGTCCCTGACTATCGTGCTTTGTCTCGGAGCCTCACTTTTTTCCGCATTGTTTCTCATTCCGCCATTGGCCAGACGGGGGTTATTGAAAAGCCGGTACCGCGAAGCGCAGCATGGACTGATGTCGAAACTGGAAAACAGTTACAAGGTCAGCCTGAAACGATCACTGGGTATGAGTGGTACCGTCATTTTCACCGCGGCTGCCGTACTGGCTATAAGCGTCCTGGCTGCAGATCTGATGGGACTCTCGTTCATTCCCGCCGCGGATTACGGTGAACTCTTTATTTCACTTGAGCTTCCTCCAGGTGCGACACTGGAAGAAAGCACCGCTGCGGCGGACAAGGCGGAATCCATAATACGATCAGAGGTTCCCGAACTTACTGAAGTTGTTTTCTACGCAGGTATGGAAGATGAGCTTTCAGGTGATGCCCGGAAGCGGGAATCGGTCTGGGGTCAGATACTCCTTGATCCCCCGAACCGCAGAGAGAGGGATTTCAAGGAGATAATCGAAGAACTGAATGAAGTGCTTCCATCCGCACTCCCGGGAATTGCCGTTACGGTTTTCAATGGGGGATTCGACCGTATGGTTTCGATGGGAGTTGACGGATCAGGTTATCGGGTCGAGCTGTCTTCGGAATCCCGG
>DAOVYP010000443.1 GCA_030635565.1 Spirochaeta sp.
GCCTTCAAGGGAATGACGTTTCTGGTTTTCCGCGTTAAACATAAGGCGCAGGAACTCGTAGGCCAGTTCTTTATTCTCGGTCTCGGAATTAACCATATATCCTGTGTTCAAACCCAGGATGGATTTCTGATCGCCCTTGCCGCCGGGGATGGGAGGAACCATAAAGTAGTCATGCCCAAGCTCGGTAAAGTCTTTACCAACAGCCTCGATTTCACCGGGGTACCAGCTGCCCAGGGGATACATGGCTGCCGAACCGTTCACCATTGGAATGAAGCTTTCTTCGTAACCCAGAGTGTTCATATCGGCGTTCACGTATCCGGCCGCGCCCATGTCATAGGCCATCTGAAGTGCCTTTACAAAGTCGGGATCCGCCAGGCTGTAGCTGGGTTCGAGATTCATGATGGCCTCGGCCTTGGCGTCACCGGCTATACGATAGAGGAAAAGACCGATGAAATTGCCCGCTACCCAGGCGTCGGCGTTACCCATGACAATGGGAGTTCTGCCGGAAGCTTTGATGGTTTCACATACATTGATGAATTCGTTGTAAGTTTCAGGAACACTCAGTCCCAGTTCATCAAAAATCATCTTGTTGTACCACATCATGATCGTGACATCCTGTTTCATGGGAAGACCATAGACGGCACCGTCATGCTCGAATCCACCCCAGGCGGATGATGCGAATTTCGGCTTGAATTCGGCGGCCAGATCGGAGATGTCCATGGCTTCGCCGTCAAGGTAGTGATTACGGACCCGTGCGCCGCCCCATTCGAAATAAATGTCCGGCGGAGTATCGCTCTGGAGTAATGCGGGCAGGCCGGCGAATTGATAGTCATCGCCCGACGAAGCGTCCCACTGAACTTTCACACCGGGGTTTGCGGATTCGAATTCGGCGATATTGTCGTCGAAGATGGCCATATCGTCCATGCTGATACCAGACGATCCGATTCGGAGAATAACTTGATCATCTCCGCTCCCTCCGGCAAAAAGCACCGAAGCGGCAAGCAATAACAGAATTACGGTTCCCAAACGTTTCATATGGAACCTCCCTTAAATAATTATTTAATACAATAAACGTAACTTTTAGATTTGTCAATATATATTATATATGTTACAATAAAATAATTTTAAAAGAACCTCGAGATCCCTGGAGGACAAATCATGTACAGAATCGGTGATCCTGAAATAACCGCCGTCGGTGAGGCCCTGAAGTCCGGCCGACTGTTCCGTTACGTCAATATGGCAGGGAAGAAAGAAACGAGCCGCATCGAAACATTCGAATCTGAATGGGCCGGGTTCACCGGTGCGGCCCATTGTCTATCCACAACTTCCGGGACAGCCTCACTGATCTGTGCTCTTACGGCACTTGGAATCGGACCTGGAGATGAGGTGATCGTTCCGGGATACACATATATCGCAACCGCTCTGGCGGTCCTGAAAACCGGTGCCATACCGATAATCGCCGAAATTGATGAATCCTGCACTTTGGACCCTCTGTCACTTGAGCGGCTTGCGGGACCCCGCACAAAAGCCGTCATACCCGTCCATATGATGGGGATGCCATGCGACATGGACTCCATCCTCCGAATTTCCAGGGAAAAGGGTCTCGCTGTCCTTGAGGATGCCTGTCAGGCCGCCGGTGGAACCTACAATGGACGGACTCTGGGAACCCTCGGTGACATGGGTGTATACAGTTTTAACTACTATAAGATTATTGCCTCCGGAGAAGGCGGAGCCCTGGTGACAGACCGTCGAGATCTTTATGAACGGGCTTTTATGGAACATGACGGCGGCGGGGCTCTCTGGCCGGATAATGATGATATCAAGGCACCATTTTTCGCCGGGGGGAACTTCCGGAACAATGAGGTGTCTGGAGCGATTCTTCTGGAACAGCTTAAACGCCTCCCTGGAATCCTGTCGGACCTGAGGCGGGCGCATCATACTTTCGCCGAACTGATTGAACCCTCCGGTCCCGTCAAAGTCTCCCCTTCCCGGGATCCTGACGGTGACTGCGGCATACAGACCACCTTGCTGGCCGACGATACCGGGACCATGCGGGACTTGCTGGGACGTCTGACTGATGCAGGGATAGAAGCGGACAGTCCGGTTGATTCAGATCGCCACCTCTTTTACAACTGGGATCCGATAATCTCACAGCGGGGAGCGGCCCACCCGCTGATGAACCCCTACAAAATGGAGGCAAACACGGAATGCCGTTGTGATTATTCCGAAGGTATGCTCCCTCGAACCCGGGATATCGTAGCCCGGACGATTATGATACGCCACAACCCCGACTGGGATGAGAACGACTTGAGGCAGACGGCTGAGACGATAAATCGCTGTATTCAGGCGGTAGCGGGGCCATGATGGATTTGAAGGATCAGATCCCTCTGCCCGACCTGTTTGCGAGCCGTCGCCTGCTCTGCATCCAACCCCATCCGGACGATATGGAATTCAGCTCGGGAGGAACCCTCGCCATGCTGGCAGATCGGGGCACGGAAATCGTGTACCTGACTGTCACCGATGATGCCGCGGGGTTTTCATCAAAGAACACGGAAGAGATCGAAGAACGTCGAAGAATACGGAAAGAGGAACAGTACAAGGCCGGAGAACTCCTCGGAGTCAAGGATTACCTTTGGCTGGATCTGCCCGATGCGGGTGACTGGAATATCAGGCAGGCACGAAATCTGATTCTCGGACAACTGCGACGCATCAGACC
>DAOVYP010000164.1 GCA_030635565.1 Spirochaeta sp.
ATTATTTCCGGATACCAATTTCAATATAGATCTGAAAGATTCTGGAAATGCGATCGTGAGAGCCTGGACCGATCTGCTGAGCAGCAGCGGATCGCAGCAGCGCTGCCGAACCGCATCCTTCAGGGACAGAACCCTGCGGATTTTCAAGAGAATGAATCCCGGTGCGCCTGTATCGGTGGCCCGTTTCGGCGTCGCATGGCTGCTTCTGACAACCCTTCTGGGGCGCCCCCGATCACCCAGGAAATGGGAAGGGGTTCTCCAGCTGCCTGAGTTTGCGGGGCCCATCCGCATTCTGACCCCCGGACGCATCGCCGGATGGCAGGGGAAAGGCTGGAAAGTTCAGGTGTGGACAGTCGATAATGAAGAGGATATGAAGCGTTTTGTCCGATGGGGAATTGACGGTATCATCACCAACAGACCATCGTTGCTGAATGCAGTTCTGAATACTCCGAACGCATAGGGAACAATATTGAGACAGCATGAGAAAATATTCGTAATCGATACAAACGTTCTGATCCATCGTCCCGATGCCTTTGTTTCATTCCGGGATTCACTGGTCATCATACCCCTGTGGGTCTTCGAGGAACTGGACAAACTGAAGAGGGATCATGCCGGCAGGGGACGAAGCGCCCGGCAGGCCATTCGTTATATCAACGAATTTTCAAAGAGGGGAAATCTGCAGGATGGTGTGAAACTGCCCTCAGGGGGAACCTTGAAGGTGGGATTCGCTCAGGATGCCAAAGTTCCCAAAGACCTGTCTCTCGATAATATGGACAATAAAATAATTCTTTGCGCCCTCTCACTCATGCAGGCCGGAAACGATGTATTCTTCGTTTCCAAGGATATCAATGCCCGCATCAAGGCCGCGGTCCTCGGATTGAAAGCGGTCGATTACGAAAAAAACAAGGTGAGCATGGAACATCTCTATGCCGGTATCGTGGAGAGTTCCATCGGAGAAGATAAACTCACCGACTTTCAGCAGTCCGGCCGTCTCGCGTGGGACGACCGTTCCCTGCTGCCCAATCAGTACGTCCTCTTCAGACATGAGAAGAAGGGCAAGAAAACGATTCATATCGGCCGTCGTCAGAACGATGAGGAACTGCTCAGATATGTGGAATCCTGGCAGGAACCGGTGATGGGAATCAAGCCTCTCAACGTTAAACAACGTATCGCCTTCGATCTGCTGATGGATGATTCGATACCTCTGGTGACCCTGGTGGGTAAGGCGGGGACGGGCAAAACACTGCTGGCCATGGCTGCCTCCCTGAAGAAAACCCTGGAGGAAAAGCGTTACTCCAGGGTTTTGGTAAGCCGGCCCATCATTCCGATGGGGCAGGACCTGGGATATCTGCCGGGTCAGAAACAGGCGAAGATGTCCCATTGGATGCAGCCGATTTTCGATAACCTTGAATATATTATTGATTCGGCCAAACAGCAGAATCTCAAGAGCATTGATCATCTGTTGAACAACAAGGTGATGGAAATTGAAGCCATCACATATATACGGGGTCGATCGCTGCCGAGGCAGTACATCATTATCGACGAAGCACAGAATCTCACCCCTCACGAGGTGAAAACCATCGTCAGCCGGGCCGGAGATGGTTCGAAAGTTGTACTCACCGGTGATCCGTATCAGATAGACTGTCCTTATCTGGATGCCGAGTCGAACGGGCTTACTTATCTGGTGGAAGCCTTCAAGGGGCAGAATCTTGCCGGCCATATCACCCTGGCCAAGAGCGAGCGCAGTCCCCTGGCTGAACTGGCGACGGAGTTGTTATGAGTGAACGGCGTTATACCCAGACCGTCAGGCGGGAGCTGAGTCATCTTGTTGAACTGGCGGCCGCAAGGGAATCCGAATCCCGTCTCAGGGAAATTTCCACATTGCTGAATCGGTGGAAAAAGGGAAATATGGCTTCTTCCGACGCCCTGGCTGAAATCAGCCGTCTGTCCGGCGCCTCACCGGTAACCTGGTCCGACGGTGCCGACCCCGGAGTGCCGGTGGCCCATGCCGTCGTTACGGGCATTCTGGACAGGAAAGATCTCTCGGATTCCGCGTGGAAGGCCATCGAATTTCTCATCACCCTGGCCGGAATTTGAATTTGATCATGGCATCCGGGCATTCTATAATATCGATTATGGATCGGGTCAGTTTTTGCAGACATTGCGGAGAACTCCTTGAAGAACATTGGGTGCACTGCCCCTGGTGCGGCAAGGAAACGCTGCACGGCTCACTGTCCTGGGAGACTGTTGTGGATGAACCCCGGGAGCGCATGGGACGATTGGACGATATTTCAGGAAGACTTGACGCTCTGGAAATTGAGCTGGATGCGTTCCTGGCCGGTAAAATTTAATTTTCAATAATTCTAAGATCGCCTCAATTAATTGTCGATAAAGAATCGATGAAGTCTGCCCTCGCAGTTAGCGCATTGTTGCTGGCGGCCCTGGTTACTGTTACCGCCGCCGATCCCTCATTTAATTTGTCCGACCTGGCCGGTGACGAACGTCTGCTGTTCACGAGCATCACGGATCAGCCGGGCTGGGGAGAATATGAAACCCTGTTTGTGGCAAATCTGACCGAGGGTGACGAAATTGAAACCCTGACTCATTTTCCCGAAAGAACAAGGTATTTCCGGAGCACAGGCGAATTGGAAATACAGAATCGATTCGGCCTGTACCGGATACCGATCCGTGAAGAATCCGGTATCCGGGAACTTGAGTTTCATCCGTCGTTCCGCGACGGTGCCGATATTGCAAAAGGCCGGATATTACCTGTGGCTTCTTCACCTGATGGTCGATGGGTTTTGGTTCAGGAACCCGACGGGCCGGTGAGAGCTCGCCTCGTCCTGTACAGTGTTTCCAACGGCAAAGGGATTGTCATTACACGGAATCACGTTCTCGATTATCAGGCCGCTCCGGCTCTCTGGTCTCCGGATTCCAGATACATGCTCTATGCCCGGGATGGAAGGCTGTTTTACGTCTCAGCCCGACTTATGGAGGAATCCAGGCTCCCGGATGAGAGTTACCGGGAATTCGGCGAAGGAACGCTCTCCAGTGTTCGATGGACCAGTCCGGACACCTTGTATTACATCAGGGGATCATTGGTGGGTCTGGTAAGACCTTCCGAATTCTTTACCAGATCGTTTTATTCCGAACCACTGCCTGTCGGGAGTACCGTCGGTATACTGCCGGTGGGTTTCGATCCCAACTTTGATATGTTCTGGCCTGCTCCGGATGGATCGTCCATCATCGTACTTAAGGAAGATCGTAATCTTTTCCGTTTTCCACTGGAGGGAGATGAAGGTAAAGAGGGTCTGAACCTGCCGTTCCTGCATCTGCCCGGGGAATCCTCGGTACTCAAGCTCTGGTGGAGATCCGGCGGTGACATATTTATTCTGACAGCCTCACGCCTGTACCATCTGGATTCCGATAAAGAGGGAAATGCACAGTTCCGGGATGTAAACGTAAACCTTCCTGAAACCCGTCGTTTTGTGCCATCCCCTGACGGGTCCGTCATGGCTGTACTTGAGAATGGAGGTGTTTCACTTCGTAATCCGGACACACTGGAAGAAATCCGTTACATCACCCATCCGGACCCCAGAAACCTTTTCTGGATCGATGATTCCCGGCTCCTGATTGCAGGAGGCCGGCGAACTGAAATTGCAGAGGCAGACGGAGTCGAAAAGGTACTGCTTTCCCTGTCACAGGTAGAAAAAGCCGGATTTGATGCGGAAGAAAACGTTTGTGCGGTCAGTGGGGGCCGGCATTTCCGCCTGCAGTCTGATTCCGGATTATGGACAGTCGCCGACGAGGGCACCGGTGGGGGCATCAGGACTCCGAGACTGGAATCACCCGGACACAGGGTATATCTGGATGAGAATACCATCATGGTCCGCACAGTTGACGGATTCGGGAACAGGGTTCTGTTCCCGACACCTGCGTACCATGAAGATTTATTGCCGGCATCCGAAGGTGACAATCCGGTGTTCGATCACGGCATCCGGAACGGTCGCAGGGAAGTCGCTCTGGTTTTCAATGCGGTGGACAGTGACGAGGGACTTGGTAAAGTACTTCAAGTCCTGGCCGATTATGATCTTCGGGTGACATTCTTTGTCGGTGGGGATTTTATCCGCCATCGGCCTGAGGCGGCTCGCCTTCTGGCCGGTTCCGGGCATGAAATCGGTTCCCTGTTCTATACGCATATGGATATGACTGATTTCCGCTACCGGATTGATACGGAATTCATCGTCAGAGGCCTGGGACGGAATGAAGATGAATTCTTTCGGGCAACCGGGAAAGAGGTCTCCACTTTATGGCATGCCCCATGGTATGTTGTCAGCCCACCCATACTGGATGCGACCGTCGAAATGAATTATCGCTATATAGGGCGGGATGTGGATCCTCTGGATTGGGTGGTTCAGGACGGACCGGCCGGAACCCGGAATCTGTACAAACGCAGCCCCGAGCTGGTTGAAAGCACTCTTGAAGAGAAGAAGCCGGGTTCGATTATACCTGTGAGGGTCGGAAAACCGGGAAAACGGGATGATTATTTATTCCGGAAACTCGATTTGCTCATTAACGGTTTATTGAATGAAGGGTATGAAATCGTCACTGTCAGCGAACTGCAGGAACGGTTGCATTAATTAAGTCGTCCGGAACGACGACCGACTATAATAGAGATGAGGATCAGTCATTTGACTGATTCTCAAAGAGGGAGCATCGCCTAATGAATACAGATCCACTTCGCGCTTACAGGCAAACCCGTGTTAAAACCGCTTCTCAGGGTCAACTGATCGTCATGTTGTACAATGAGGGACTCAAGCAGCTGAAAATCGCCGAGAACGAACTCGTATCGGGGCAGCCGAAGCTGGATCTGGTGCATAATGCCATCGTGAAAGCCCAGGATATCATCACCGAGCTGATGGTTTCCCTGGATTTTGAGAAAGGCGGCGATGTTGCCCGTAATCTCTTTCATCTTTATATGTATTTCAATCAGAAACTGGTGGATGCCAATCTCTCAAAGGACGTATCCAATCTGCGTGAAGTACATGATTTGATGGCCGATCTCCGGGAAGCCTGGGCTGCCATCGAGAGCACCGCACCTCAACAGGAACATCAGGTTTCCGGCGGTGTGAATCTCGCAGGTTGATTGATGACAAAAATGCCGGTCCCGTCATGGTGGGAGGATATTGAGAGATCCCGCAATGATGCTCTCTCGGATTTCGAATCCGTTCTGAATACACTGGAAACGGCTCTGTCCGTATCCGGCGATAAATCACCTGGAACCGTCCGCAACAATACTGCGAGGTGGTCGGCCCTGCTGAATGCCGTTGCATCAATTTCAGATAGAATGACCTCTGGCGCAGGTCTGGCCGAATCCCGGCGCAAAGATGTGATGGCCATGGGTTTCAGCCCCCCTGAGAATCCCGACATGGCACGCCGGGCGGCGGAGGCCTCCACAAAAGCACTCTCACTCAGCTCTGAGCTGCGCCGGAAAATGTTGCTGATAAAAAATGAACTCTCCGGCCGCCGTCCCCGCCGTCCCCCGATGAGACTCTATCGGGACAACTCTCCCTCTCATATCGATGTCCGTGTATAATTAACTCAAGAACATGAACAACACCCTCTACATACTCGATGGTTACGCGCTGATTTACCGGGCGTATTTTGCTTTTATACACCGGCCGCTCACAGCCAGGGTCGGAGCTAACGCTTCGGCTGTCCACGGCTTCTTCAGGACGCTTTTTAGCCTGCGCCGGTCACGCGATGCCGAGGAAATCGCCGTGGCC
>DAOVYP010000539.1 GCA_030635565.1 Spirochaeta sp.
GCTCGGCGCCGCCGACGTAGAGGTCTACCGGCATCCAGTATTTTTCTTTTTCGGAGTCGACAAAAGCATTGCTGTTGTCCGGGTCGATATAGCGCAGGTAGTACCAGCAGGAACCCGCCCACTGGGGCATGGTGTTGGTTTCCCTCTTTCCCGGACCGCCGCATTCGGGACAGGTGGTATTCACCCATTCTTCGATGTTGGCCAGGGGGCTTTCTCCTGTGCCGGAAGGCTCGTAGCTCTTCACTTCGGGGAGGGCGAGGGGAAGCCGATCCTCGGGAACCGGGACAATTCCACAGTTCGGGCAGTGGACCAGAGGTATGGGTTCGCCCCAGTAGCGCTGCCGGCTGAATATCCAGTCCCGGAGCTTGTAATTGACGGTTTTAAAACCTTTTTCGTCTTTCTCGAGGCGAGCGATGATGGCATCGATGGCCTCCTGTTTTCCCAGGCCGTTCAGATAGTCGGAATTAACGTGGGAACCGTCACCGGTGAAGGCTTCCTGTTCGATATCGCCGCCCTGTAGTACCTCGACGATGGGCAGATCGAACTTTCTTGCAAACTCCCAGTCACGCTGGTCATGACCCGGAACCGCCATGATGGCACCGGTACCGTAGGAAATAAGGATGTAGTCGGAAATCCATACCGGGATATCCTTGCCGTTCACGGGATTCACGGCGTAGGCGCCGGTGAAGACACCGGTTTTACCCTTGGTCAGGTCGGTGCGTTCCAGGTCGCTCTTGTGGCTGGCCTTCTCTATGTATGACTCAACTCCGGGCCTGTGCTCATCGGTGGTGATTTTCTGAACCAGGACGTGTTCCGGAGAGAGAACCATGTAGGTTGCGCCGAAAAGAGTATCGGGCCGGGTGGTGTACACCTCGATGTGCCCCTTGTCGGCTGCGGCGCCGGAAAGTGAGAAAGTGACGTTGGCTCCCTCGGAGCGGCCGATCCAGTTGCGCTGCATCGCCTTGATGGAATCGGTCCAGTCGAGCTTGTCCAGATCATTCAGAAGTTCCTCCGCATAAGAGGTTATCTTGAGCACCCATTGTCTCAGGGAACGGCGCTCGACAATCTGACCGCAGCGTTCACACTTGCCGTCCTTAACCTCTTCGTTGGCCAGTCCGGTTTTGCAGCTGGAGCACCAGTTGATGGGCATATTCGACTCGTAAGCCAGGCCCTTTTTGTAGAGCTGGAGGAAGATCCACTGGGTCCATCGATAGTACTCGGGGGTATGTGTCTGCACCTGACGATCCCAGTCGTAGCTGAAGCCCAGGCTTTTTATCTGCCTGGTAAAGTGAACGATATTTTCCTCGGTGGTTTTACGGGGATGCCGACCCGTCTTGATGGCGTAATTCTCCGCCGGTAAACCGAATGAGTCGTAACCCATGGGATGGAGGACGTTATAGCCGTTCATTCGGAGATAGCGGCAGTAGATGTCGGTGGCGGTGTAGCCTTCGGGATGACCCACATGGAGACCCGCTCCCGAGGGATATGGGAACATGTCCAGGACGTATCTTCGCTTCTCCGCCGGGACAGTTTCGTCCTCGGTTGCCTTGAATGTCTTGTTCTCATCCCAGAACTTCTGCCATCTGGGTTCTATCTCTTGAAACGGGTAGCTGCTCATGAGGGCGATAATAAAGATAAAACGGCCTTTAAGTCTATGCGACGGTTCCGGGTGGGTATGACGGGATCGGTATGAACTCCGCTCTTGTGATAAAAGGAACGGCGAATTATCCTCATGAGCATGATTCCTTTCATGCGCCGCGTATTGTCCGCTTTTATGCTGCTTACCATAACCGGTGGACTTTCTGCCGTCGATTCCGGATCCGTTACCGGGGCGGCCGCCCTGGTGGATGCTCTACGGGACGCCATGTACCTCCAGCAAGTTGATGACGATGCTCTTTACAGGATGTACCGGATAACCCTGGCCGATCTTGGTGACCTGGATCTGGATGAGCGTGAATTGCTGTTCCGGAAGTCTCAGTCGGCGTATTAC
>DAOVYP010000067.1 GCA_030635565.1 Spirochaeta sp.
AAACAGCAACGAAGCTCTCTATGGAATCGTGAACGGAACCTCTAATTTCATACTCACCGAGATGGTGGAAAAGGGGAAAACCTACGCCGAAGCATTGAAAATGGCCCAGGCTGAGGGGTTGGCGGAGGCCGATCCCACATTAGATGTAAACGGCATGGATGCCGCTCATAAACTCACTCTCCTGGGCTCTCTCGCATTCGGAGTGAGCATTCATTTAGACGACATCCCCGTGGAGGGTATAGACGGGCTGGAACTTTTCGACGTCTCGATGGGAAGCGATCTCGGATACGTTCTCAAACTCGTGGCCATGGCCCGCAAGACGGAGAAAGGACTGGAACTGGCCGTCAAACCGGTGTTTCTGCAGGACGGCCACCCTCTGGCCCGGGTGTCCGGCCCTTTCAACGCCATCAGCGTCTACGGGAATGCCGTGGGTCATACGATGTACTACGGGCGCGGAGCCGGGGGCAGCCCGACGGCTTCGGCGGTAGTCTCGGACGTGCTGTCGATTGCCCTGGGAACCTGGCCGACTCTGTTCTCCACTCTCACCATCTGGCCGGACCGTTGTGAGAAAACCCGCCTCGCCGATTTCGGAGAATCCATCCACCGTTATTATTTAAGATTCATGATTCGTGATGAAAGCGGTGTCGTAGCCGACATCACCGCGGCTCTTGCCGAAAAGGGCATCAGCTTGAATGCTTTCGTACAGAAAGAATCACATGAAGGCAGCCTGGTACCCATTGTCATAACCACCCATGAAGCCCGGGAGAAAGATATCAGCGAAGCTTTCGCCACCATAGTCGGTCTGTCTTCCGTTGGTAAGAAGGCCGTGAGAATCCGAATCATCGACGAGCATAGCGAATCGCTTTAATCGGCCTGGAATGAATTACACCTGGTCAGGGAGATACAGATTTGCCCGAGTGGCTTGATGCACGCTTCGGGAAATGCGGTCTAATTCATACGGCCGCAGGTTGATTTGCTTGAAGCGATTTACAATTCGGCTGTCATCACTTCAGCAAATCATGCAGCCGGGAATGAATTACACCTGGTACGGGAGAAACAGGTAATGACTTTCAATAAAAATGAATTCAGGGAACGCGTATCATATTGGATTGACCGGGGAACCGATGATGGAAGTGAGGGAGCTACCGACCGCCAGGCTTATGAGGCGGTATCCCGGGCCCTCATGGACCTCATATGGAACAATTGGCGGGAATGTGAGCGTGACATCAAGGCTCGGAAACTCAAAAGAGCTTACTATCTGTCGGCCGAATTCCTGATGGGAAGAGCCCTGGGCAATAACCTTATCAATCTGGGACTGCGGAACGAGATTGCCGAAGTTATGGATGAAATGGGTCTGAATCTGAATGCTGCCGAGGATACCGAACCCGACGCGGCCCTGGGTAACGGCGGGCTGGGTCGATTGGCGGCCTGTTTCATCGAATCTCTGGCCAGCCTCGATTTTCCGGCCCGGGGTTACGGCATACGTTACCGCTACGGCATGTTCAGGCAGAAAATCGTCGACGGACGTCAGGTGGAAATACCGGATGACTGGGTGGCCAGAGGAGATCCGTGGTCGATTCGCCGGGGCAACCGCACCGTTACCGTCAGATTCGGAGGCCGCGTCGTCACCGAACCTGCCGGTGAAGGAAAGGTCCGGTATAAAACCGTGGACACTGAAGATATCCGTGCCATTCCTTACGACATGCCCATCATCGGTTGGGACACCGATACCGTGGGTACCCTGAGACTCTGGGAAGCCGAAAGCTCCAACGGATTCAACCTCCAGCTCTTCAACGATATGGAATACCTCCGGGCCGTCGAGTCCCAGAACCGGGCCAGAGACCTCTCACGGGTCCTCTACCCCAACGACAGCGGTCCGACAGGCAAGGCCCTGCGGCTCCGACAGCAGTTTTTTTTCAGCTCGGCATCCCTTCAGGACATCATCCGGGAATATAAAAAAATCCATGGCGGCGATTTGTCCGGCCTGCCTGAAATGGCCGCGATACAGCTTAACGACACCCATCCGGTCATCGCCATCCCTGAGCTCATGCGCCTGCTGATGGACGAGGAAGGACTTGGCTGGGATAAATCCAGTGAAATTGTGAAAAGGACATTCGCCTATACCAACCATACGGTACTGTCCGAGGCATTGGAGAAATGGCCTGTTGACCTCTTTCGCGCCGAGTTTCCACGTCTTTTTCAGATCGTGGAAGAGATAAACAGACGATTCATGGCCGAACTGATCAAAAAGTATCCCCAGGACCGCTTGAAGCACCACAGGATGTCAATCCTCGCCGACGGTATGGTGAAGATGGCCTGGCTGGCAATCGTCGTTTCCCATTCCGTCAATGGTGTAGCGGCCCTGCATACGGAAATACTGAAAAATGTTGTTCTTAAAGACTGGTACGACATCTGGCCCGGGAAATTCAACAACAAAACCAACGGTGTCACCCAGCGACGATGGCTGAAGAAAGCCAACCCGGCTCTGGCCGATCTCCTGGATGAAACAGTCGGCCCCGAATGGACCCGGGATCTCTCACTCATCTCAGGACTGAAAGACAAGGCGGAAGACAGTGCCGTACTGACGAGAATCGGTGAAATCAAAGCCGAAAATAAAAAGCGTCTGGCTGCGCTGACTCAATCTCTCACCGGTATAACCGTCGATCCAACGAGTCTGTTCGATGTCCAGATCAAACGACTCCACGAGTACAAGCGTCAGCTGCTCAATGTTATTTCCATCGTTCATGACTGGCAGGCCATAAAGGACAATCCGAATCTCAATCTTCCGCCGCGCACTGTGTTTTTCGGTGCCAAGGCCGCTTCCGGATACCGCAGGGCCAAGCAGATCATCCACCTGATTCACGCCGTTGCCGATAAGGTGAACAACGATCCCGCTGTGTCAAATCACCTGAAGGTGGTGTTTATCCCGGATTACAAGGTGAGCGTTGCTGAGGTTCTCTTCCCTGCTGCAGAAATCTCACAGCAGATCTCCACCGCCGGTAAGGAAGCTTCCGGTACCGGGAATATGAAGTTCATGATGAACGGAGCCGTCACCCTGGGCACCATGGACGGCGCAAATATTGAAATTGTAGAAGAGGCCGGTGCGGAGAATGCCTTCATATTCGGCATGTCAGCCGATGAAGTCGAAGAATTGAGGGATAACGGTCTGTATGACCCCTGGGCAATTCTGGAAGGAAATACCGCCCTCAAGAGGGCCCTGGGGACCCTGGTTGACGGTACGTTTGTTACCGGAGACGATTTCCGGGAACTCTATGACTCCCTTGTATACGGGGTGGAGGGCAATACTCCGGATGATTATTTCATCCTCAGGGACTTCGCATCCTATAGCGAAGTACGAGGCAGGGCCGGTGAGGTATGGAAAAATCAGGAAAAATGGAACCGTATCGCTCTGCTTAACATTGCCGGCAGCGGGAAATTCAGCTCTGACCGGACCATCAGACAATATGCATCGGAAATCTGGGGCATTAAAGCCCGCCGTTAGATTGCGAAGTAATCCCTTGCCCAGGCGAACAGAACGATAAGGAAGAGCGACGGCAGGAAGTTGGCCGTCTTAACCTTTTTCAGATTCAGAAGGTTCAAGGCGATCATCAGGATGAGATAACCTCCGAGAGACCCGAATTCGGCCAGTATACTGTCGGTTACCAGCGGGGCGAGGGCTCCGGCACCCAGTGTGATTCCGCCCTGTATTACCAGTACCGACAAAGCTGATGCTATCACCCCGGCCCCTGATGACGCCGCCAGTACAATAGCCATGAAACCGTCCATCACCGACTTGGTGAAAATGACATCGAAATTCCCCTGCAGGCCGGCTTCGATTGAGCCGACAATCGTCATCGGCCCGACGCAGAAGAGCACTGTCGCATCGAGAAATCCCCGGGAGAACAGGCCTCCTTCCTCCCCGGGAGACATCACTTTCCGCAATGCGTCCCCTGCCTTGAGGATACCCGATTCAATTCTTATTGCCGTCCCGATCAGCCCTCCGATAATCAAAGCCGGCAGAATCAGAAGTATGGATCCTCCCGAAAGGGCCATGCTCATTCCCAACACCAGAGTCACCAGACCGACGCCTGCAGTAACGGCATCCCTGTAGCGATCGGAGATACGTCCTTTGAGCAGCAGTCCGAGCAATCCGCCGACCATAACGGCTATGGTGTTCACAAATGTAGCGATCATGTTGGCCAGTATATGAAAACTAATGACAGATAAGAAGCGCCTGGCACTCAATATTATCCTCTGTTATGTCGATGATTTATGTAACGAAAAATGACAGCAGGGAGAAGGGAAGCCCCTATGTTCGAAGCTATTACAGTTGATTCTGCAACTAAAATTTACTGTGCCAATTGCATACACTGCAAGCTGGTCCGTACCTTTACTGAAGATGACAAGTACGTCCTCCGTGTCCGCTGCGACGCCGGCAAGTGGCGCAAGAAACTAGGTGAAGAAAAATTCTACAAGTATTTCACCGTCGCCAGACGGGCTCTCGATGAGTGTGACACCTACACTCCCATGGGAGAGTCAAAACCATTCATGAAAGAATTGCGAAAGACTCTGCCAATTAAAGATGAAGTTTACAACACTCCCAACCAGCCCGCTTGATCATGGACTCATCGGCGTTTAATATGAGCGCCGGAGGTCCGACCGATTCATGTCGAGACGCTTAATAGTTGTTTATACCCTGATTTTGATACTCATGGTCCTGCTTGTTTCCTGTGCAAGCACTTCCAGCCGGATTAATGTTCAGTGGACTGAGGAGATGTTCTTCAAGAATGCCCAGGAAGCGATGGACGAATACCAATATAAGACGGCTCTGTACTATTATGAAGTATTCCTCGTTCGCTACCCCGAGAATCATCAACGGGTGATAGCCGCCGAATATGAACGTGCTTTCATCAACTTCAAGATGGGAAACTACAAGGAAGCATCTTTGGGTTATGAGGCTATAATTCTGAAATACGATGAAAGTCCATATGCCATGCTCTATCACCCCCGGTTTCGCCAATTGAGTGAAATCGGCTTGATGAACATTGAGAAAAAAGAGGCGATCGGCAGTAGCCTGTTCTGGCGTTTAAAGGAAAAAGCGTGGGCCGAGGAACATGGAGAAAGCCTGACGGATTCCGGGGAAGAGCCACTAACCTGACCGTCAGTTACTCTTCGACAGATCGCCGGGCAGTCGAATCGGAAAAATCGATACGCCGAGCGTTGCCGCTTCATTCTCCACCATTTCCGGTGTGATGGCTCCGCGAGGTTCATTATGAGCCGGTGCATCTCCTACCTGGATAATCAGCCTCTCGGGAGCGATCCACTCGAATTCCGTAAGTGCCGCGTACATACCTTCATTGACGGCTTCAGGGAGATCGCGGCCACCCGAAACTGTAACTTTATTCAGCCCGTTCTGCAGCTCATCCAGGCTTCCGGTAAACGGGGTGGTACGGGTAAGGTAGGCTTCCTTGTAATCCCTGTAGAGAACCAGACCGACGCGGAAGTTCTCAAAATCTTCCACCTTGTTGCGTACCAGCGGAACCAGAGAATCCTGTATGAAGGCCACATCATCTTTCATACTGACGGTCGTATCTACAACCAGAACAACGTCGATATTACCGCCGGACAGACCGATAATGTCGGCGATACGCTCCACCGCTTCTTCCACATCTTCAACCGGACCGTCTTCCACGGTGAGAACCTCAAGAATCGGCGGAGGAGGAAGCTCCTTCATGGATAGAATAAATGGATTGTCATTCCAGACACCGTCATAATCGGCATAAGGCCGTTCAAATGTCCGGACATTCAACCAGGTTCCCCGATGCACCTCAACCTGCCCTTCCCTGCTCCATGGATATCCATAGGTGAGCTGGAACGGAATGTAAATCCTGTATGCCGACTCAAGAAGATCGTTTGGTTCCGGAGAAGAATCCAGCAGAAAAAATAAATCCCGTTCCGATTCAAGGAATTTACCATCCAGGATACGTTTTTCATCTCCGTTGATATCGTTGTAATCCCAGGCTCGGAAGGCGAAGGAATCGGCCTTTTTTTCCGGATCGGCGGAAGATTCGGTAATCAACACGGAACCCAGGCCGGGTTTGGCCCTGATATACAAATCAAAGCCCTCTGCATCATCTCTGAGTTCGATATATGCGTCACCGGGCTGTATTACCAGATCATCTGCAACGGCAGGCAGCGTCGCGGCCGTTGTGGTCAGGACAACGAATATGAATAGACGGTACATCACAATGATATTATCGGCCTTACTTCATCACCGGCAAAGTGAGAACCGAATTCGAGAATGCTGGAACTTTTTCGGCAAGCCGTAATTTGTTATTGAGGAAAGAGAAATAAACGGCACCTAAATATGTTTCTCCTAAAAATGGCTTAATAAAGGACAATATGCCCCATCTTCAACCAAGTTCTGGTAAAATTGCCCCAATAAGAATTCCGGGGATCGGGTAGGAGGCAGGCTTACGCCTACCGGCCTCCCACACCACCTTACTATTACCCACAAGTCTGGAGCACCAATATTTTTTACTTCTGTTTGAAAATGGCAATGTTGATCATCTGAAATTCATCAATTATTTTGCGCATCTTGCCGTAGTTGGCAACCATCTTCCGAGCTTTAGCCAACTGCCTGCAAGGAATGTAAACTGTATGAGTTTTCTGGTGGGCATCCTTGTAGGTCAGCCGATATGCTTTTCCTTTCGATCTACCTGAGCAAATACATGTAGCCCTGTTACATGTTGAACAGACACTTGTAATTGAACCTCGAAGGAACTCCGAGTATTCAGTCATTCTTCGTAACAGCGATTCCCGTTTTTTTAAAAGTGTATTCATTGGTTTTTTTTAATATAAGTAGACGTATTATATACTTCTACTTATATAGATTCAACTACTGGTAAGGAGGGGTGAAATGGGATGGGCTGTCAATGAGTTTGAAAAAATCGATCTTGGTGACAAAAGACTGAATGTAAGAATAGTCAGGCTGTGCGACACACTTTCGGAGGCACCCGAAAGCCCGATCAACCAGGCTTGTGCGGACTGGGCGGAGACGAAGGCGGCCTATCGATTCTTCCAGAACGATAACGTCGATACGGAACAGATTATGTCTGCTCACCGGGAGAAGACAGCGAAACGAGCCTCTGAATACAATACGGTCCTCGTCATTCAGGATACCAGCTACATCGTCTACACCAGCCATTCGAAAACCAAGGGATTGGGGAATATCTCTGTGAAACAGGGAAAGAACATTGACAAAATCTATTCCCGTGGTCTTGTCATGCACACTTCTATGGCTGTAACGACATCAGGAAAACCGCTGGGGATTTTTGATCAGCATATTTTCGCCGAGAGTTGCGCCCCGAAGATCAACGTCGACGGAAGGGAGGCAAGAACATTCAGGATGTTCTTCCGGTTGAAGAAAAAGAGAGTTACCGGTGGATCGAAGCTCTAGATGAAACCATAAGTGCCTTTGAGGGGACGCAGGTTGTGACTGTATGCGATCGGGAATGTGATTTTTATGACTTCTTCAAAGCGGCTGGTCAGGCAGATGCATCGGTTCTTGTCCGTGCATCACAGGATCGGAGGATCAACTGTAGTAGTCGGTATAACGAAAAGGATGTCGCAAAACTATGGGACTACATGGAATCACAGACAGAAGCAGGTACATACACTGTAGAGGTCTCTGCAAGAGAAAAGGGGAGGCACTGCAAGGGACGAACTGCGAGGGTCGCAACAATGTCGGTCAAGTTTGCACCCTTTAGGATGAATCCACCCCGAAACAATCCTAAGCATGGTATCGAAGCACTCCCCGATATCCAGATGTATGCCGTTCATGTACGTGAGCAATGCCCGCCTGAAGGAGAGGAGCCGGTCGAATGGATGCTGCTCACTAATGTTCCGGTGTGCTCTCTGGAAGAGGCCACCGAAAAAGTACTCTGGTATAGCCTACGATGGCGGATTGAAATGTTTTTCAAGGTTCTCAAGTCGGGATTTCGCGTGGAAGCATGTCGGCTGGGAACAGCGGATCGACTGATTCGCTATCTCACGGTCATGAGCATTGTGGCGTGGAGACTGTTTATGATTACTTTGATAGTGCGTACAGATCCATCTACACCATGTTCTGCATTCCTATCAGATCAGGAGTGGCGGGTACTGTCCTTCAAAATATCGCGCAATACCGTTCCGCCCGAAACACCCCCTAATATTGCCATTGCGGTAATCTGGATTGCGATACTCGGAGGTTACCTCAACAGAAAGTGCGATGGCCCACCGGGGACGCTTGCGCTATGGCGTGGATGGAAACGCCTTATTGATCTGGTTGAAGGATGGAGCTTGGCAAATCATTTCCAGACTTGTGGGTAATAGTAAGCCCACACCACCGGGCATACGGTTCCGTACCACGGCGGTTCGTAATCCATTGCGATACGTCAACAAACTGTCGACGAACGAATACATACCAAGAGAATCGAAGTATCTCTTGGGGAAAGCTTGATTCATATGGGATTGACCGGCATTCCACCATGCACCTCTACCGTTATAGGCAGAGGCTCTGGCTCTCTCAGGATTAAGACCCCGACCAGTCAGTTTCGTGAGTCTGGTTTTAGGCCTCTTCCATTGACGCCAGATAAGACATCGAAGTTTACGTCTCAACCACCCATCCAAATCTTCAAACACATTCTTCACTTCCGCCAATCTGAAATAATTAAACCATCCGCGAAGGATAGCTTTCAGACTGTCAATCGTATTAA
>DAOVYP010000182.1 GCA_030635565.1 Spirochaeta sp.
AGGGAAGTATTGGTCTACACTGATAAAAATCCGTTGGTATCAGGGATGGCGGGGGCGGCAAAACTGGAAGCGGGCCGGACGCGTTTTCTGACTCTATCCTGCCGGGAGCTGTAAACGGTAATGGAATGCAGCGCAGGCCGGCCGGAGAAGCGGGATGCGGTTGTTTCAATTACAGACGACCCCTCTTCCCTCCGGATAGAAATTGATTCCCCGGTCCAGGGGCTTTTCGGATCCGCAATGCAACTGGCGGCTGAAGTCGAGTTGGAACGGTTGGGAGTGACCACAGGAACGGTCCGAATCAAAGATAATCAGGCCCTGGACTTCGTAATTCGCGCCAGGATACAGGCGGCCGTCGCTGCCTTGAGAACCGCCGGAGGAATCGTATGAGAAGCTGGTTGTACTGTCCAGGCAATAGCCCGAAAATGATTATCAATGCGGGTTTGTACGGAGCGGACGGCCTGGTGTTCGACCTCGAGGACGCTGTCGCCCACGGAAATAAGCTCGAGGCCAGACTGCTTCTTTCGCAAGCCTTTTCCGATGGTCTCGTGCCTGTCGGTATATCGGCAGTGCGGATTAACGGACCCGAAACCGACGATTGGAAAAAAGATCTGGATGAGTTGATTCCTGCCGGGGCACTTACAATCCGGATACCTAAAGTGGAATCACCCGATCAGATCCGGGAAATCAGCGATCGTATCGACCGTATTGAGTCCGATAACAGGATTACATCCGGGAATGTCGTCATCCAGTGCATATTGGAAACGCCGCTCGGTGTGGAAAACGCCTTCAGGATCGGAGGCTCTTCGGATCGGATTCGATCGTATTCTTTCGGTGCTGAAGACTATTGTGCCGCGGTAGGGATAAACCGGGGGCCCGATCTGCATCCTCTGGATTATCCGCGGAGCCGAATCTCAGCTGCCGCGGCAAATTTCGGATATGAAGCCATTGATACGGTCTGGGGCTTTCTGAACGACATGGCCGGGTTGGAAGCCGATGCAATGAGGGCGAGAAGCCTCGGCTTTGTCGGGAAATCTCTCATTCATCCCGATCAGATAGAAGTGGTCAACAGACTGTTTTCTCCAACCCCCGAGGAGCTGTCCGCCGCACGCCGAATCCTGGAAAAGGCGACTTCAATGAACGGCGGTGCCGCGTCGTTGGATGGACGGATGATCGATCAACCGGTCATCATCAGGGCAGAGAGAATCCTCCGGTCTGAACGATGCTGAATGACGCAGGCAGGGAAATACCGGAGTCGATCGAGGGACTCGGTCCGGTACGTCCGTACAGGATCAGCGAAAAAAAGATTCCGGTGCCGGGTGTTCCCGCGAGTGGAAGGAAGGAACGGCCCGGCTTCACCAGCAGCCTGGAAAAGGCCATCAGTGATTCCGGGCTGAAGGATAACGACAGAATCAGCTTTCACCACCATCTTCGCCTGGGCGACCGGGTCGTGGAACAGGTTCTGATGGTCCTTGAGCAGATGGGATACCGCGGGCTTATCTTATGCCTCTCCTCGGTAATGGGATCTGCCGCCGTGGCGGTAATGCGTGCCGTCAGGTCAGGACTGGTTCGCAGAATCGAGACAACCGGACTGAAATCCCCGCTTTCCGACGCACTGCTGGCCGGTGAAATCCCGGAACCCATCGTATTCCGATCTCATGGGGGGCGGGCCCGGGCGATCGACTCCGGCGAAACGTTCATCAATCTGGCATTTATCGCCGCATCCGCAGCCGACCGGGAGGGAAATCTGACCGGCAGCCAGGGCCCGAATCGTTTCGGATCTCTGGGATATGCCATGGTGGACGCTGAAAATGCCGCTGTGGTGATTGGTATTACCGATTATATATCGGAAAAACCACTTGAACGGGTCAGTATTCCCGGTTATCAGGTTAATGATGTTGTTACTGTAAAATCTATAGGTGATAAGACGGGTATCGCCGGCGGCTCCATCAGGATATCCCGGAGACCAGTGGAAAAGCTGATCGCCCGTCGGGCGATGGAGGTGCTCATTGCTTCAGGCAGCATCCGCCCGAGCTTCTCCTATCAAGCCGGCAGCGGCGGGATTTCCCTGCTGGTCTCCCGATACCTCAAGGATCATCTGATTGAAACGGGTATCAGGGGCGAATTTGCATCCGGCGGCGCTACGGGAGACCTGGTTGAGATGGTGAAGGAAGGTCTGTTTGAAACGCTGTGGGACGTTCAGAGTTTCGACGATACGGCTGCGGCTTCATTACTTGAGAATTCTTTTCATCGGGAGATGAGCGCCTCCCGATATGCCGGCCCTCACCATCCCGAATGCATAGCTCATGAACTTGATGTGATGATCCTCTCGGCAACGGAGATTGATCGGAATTTTCATGTGAACTCCATTACAGGTACAAACGGCAGGATCCTGGGTGCTCTGGGCGGGGCACCGGATACCGCTGAGGGAGCCGATCTGACTATTGTCGTGATGCCGTCTTTCCGGGGGAGAATCCCGACAGTGAACACAGCTGTAAGAACCGTATGTACACCGGGAAACACCGTTGACGTCCTGGTGACAGAGCGAGGCATCGCGGTTAATCCCCGCCGTCGTAAACTGCCGGGACTCCTCAAGGACTCCGGTCTGCCTGTTCTTTCAATTGATGAGCTGATAAACAAGGTTTACGCACTGACCGGAGAACCGGAATTTCCTGATGAAGGTGAACGAATCGCCGGAGTTGTGGAGTATCGGGATGGAACGATATTGGACTGTATCCGGATTTGATAAGATATAATAACGACATAGTGAAGATCCTGTCACCAGTACCCGAACAGCAACTACGTCGTCGTCTCGGCATCCCTGATGATGCTCAGCATGTGCTGATATTCACGGAATCGAGCCATTGGGATCCGAACTGGCTGCGCACATCGGAAGAGTACTATGCAGGATTTGTCCGATCCAATCTTAGTGAGGCCCTCAAGGAGCTGGAGTACAACCACCGGCGTATTTACTCGATTGAGTGTATCTTTTTCCTGCGTCTTTATTGGGATCGCAATCCTTCAGAGCAGGAGAAGATTCGCGATTTGGTGAATAGCGGGCGCTTGCGATTAACCGGCAGCGGAGTTACTACGGCGGACACGTTGCTGCCTGATGCCGAAGCAATCCTTCGCGATCTCCTTATCGGCCAGGAATGGCTGCGCAGGAATGGGATGGAGCAGGAGCCGAACCTGGCGTATTTTGCGGATAGTTTCGGTTGTACGCCTACACTGCCGTCGCTGTTGAATGCGGCAGGCTTTGACAGGACTTCCATTACCCGTGTTGACGGGATGTCTTTCATGGGCTGCGATCTGGAATCATCAAGGAACTTCCCCAGAAAAGGTTCCAGCGCCGAACGTTTACTGACCAGGGAACGGAGTCTTGATTTTATCTGGCGTGATCGAAATGATGCGCAAGTACTGTGTCACTGGAATGCGTTTACCTATGGTCAGGGGGATATGCTCGCGTATGTCGGGATCAGCCGTGTCTATCTTGCGCGCCTGGCCGTCTCCCTTCGAACCGAGCGCCATATCGCGCACCGTATAAAAAAGTACATGGCTCAGTTGTCTCCCTGCAGCCTCACCCCTTATATGCTCTGCCCAATCGGCTTCGATTTTGTTGAACCGATACCTCACCTTGTTTCATTGCTGGATCGCTATAATCAAAAATACTATCCGACAACCGGCATCTGGACAGTCAACGCCGGTCTGGATGATTATCTGTCCCTGATTGAATGTCATAAAGAAATCCTTCC
The DNA here is from genome assembly GCA_030635565.1 of Spirochaeta sp. Taxonomy (GTDB): domain Bacteria; phylum Spirochaetota; class Spirochaetia; order DSM-2461; family DSM-2461; genus UBA2779. Next base: position 3,750 of record DAOVYP010000182.1, read on the forward strand.
TGTGCTGAACCTGGATCCCAATCCTTACTGGACCGGTTTCTATACCGCAAGGCCGATGCTTAAAAAGCGGTGCCGTAAGCTGGTAGATAATCTCCTGCTTGCTGAGAAGTTATCCTTTCTGCCCCGGAATTCCGGAGCTGAGAGAACCATATCAAGTGACCTTGATGAGGCATGGTGGACGGCGGTTGTATCGAATCACCATGACTTTATTACCGGAACTTCACCGGATAGAGTTGTTGAAGAAGAACAGGGTCCCTGGCTTGACCGGGCCGCTGAAATAGCAGATGAATTTATTGCAGGCATGGTTTCCAATCTGCCTGAAACTGATAAAGAAGCGGTGGATTCCGAATCGTTAAGCTGGACCCGGGAAAATGACAGGATTCGGATTAAAACTTCCCATTATCATATAGAACTGGATGAGAACGCCGGCGGCGGGATAGTCAATCTGCAATCCCGGGACAGGCGAATAGAATTGCTGAAGGGAATCTCGAATGATCTGGTCAGCTATCGTGATTCAGGCGGTTTGTGGCGTATGGGCCTTGAGTTTGCCGGAGGCATCTGGAAAGAGTCGATGCCGGCCAGTTCCCAGGCTGTAACCATGCAAGTCCTTGGAAATGGGAGCGATTTGGAGCTGATCAGCACAGTTGTGTTGGACGGTGAAACATTCCGTCGCCGGATGTGGTTCAGCAATAATACTCCAATCATCCATTGCAGTGTCGAAGGTAAAGCTGCGGAAGGACATTCGATAACCGTTCGTTTCCTGACTGACATTGACGCAAGTAAACTGTCGATGGATACGCCCGGCGGGATAGTTGAACGTCCGCCAAAGCGGATATATGATCCTACTTTCTGGCCGCTTCATCATTTCGCCCATCTTGTGGATGACCAAACCGGAAGCGGTATAGCCATTCTTCAGCCAATGCCGGGAGCCATTTCCTACCGGAGGGACGGACAAATCGAACTGGTGGCGATGCGAAATGCCACAAAAGAGAAGGTGTTCGGTCTGATCGGTATTCCCGGTAACCCGGCCGGCGGACATGAACGGGAACAATATGATTATGAATTTTCGCTGGTATTCACTGAAAGCGGAGACTGGCAGGAAAATTGTATTCATCGGATGGCCGGCAATGTCCCATCGGCAATTCAGCATCCCCGTGTCGATTCCATCGTCACAGTCGATTCTCCCGACGTAAAAGTGTCAGCGGTAAAACCGGCCTCCAGAGGAGATGGAATTATCATTCGCCTTACTGCACCCATTCGACCGAAAACCGGGATTGTAGTTTCAATTGCTCATTTGGAGGTGGACGGTGCTTCTTTGTGCGATGCCCGTGAACGCGACCTGGAGCCCCTGGAGGTTCAGGACGGTAGAGTGCACCTGATTATGAAGGGGACTGTTGCGACAATCAGGCTGTCAATAATCAGTCAGTGATATATTCTGTTACTTCTGTAAATTTGTGTAACGGATAAGAGGGAAATCATTATTCTGTCAGGCAAAGCCAATGCATTCCTAACCTCTGAAAATTTGCCAATTAAAATATGGTTATATGTCGAGCCTGGTTGATATGATGATAATCAAATAGACAAGAGAGATGAAACATTATGAGTGACGATTTAATAGCATACCTTTCGATTATCCTGGAAAT
>DAOVYP010000313.1 GCA_030635565.1 Spirochaeta sp.
ATCTCCCGGATTCAGTTCCAGGGCCTTTTTTGCCAGCTTTATGGCGCGTTGCCGGTCGTTGCGGCCGTAACCACTCTCCAGCGATCTCTGAAGATACACTCCGGCCAGTTCGATTCTGGGACGGGAGTCCATGGGACGCAGCTGAGACGCCCGGGCCAGTTCCGCCGCCGCCAGACTGTATGAATTTGCATCCAGAGCGGTACGGGCACGGCGGATATGATTTTCCGCCAGCAGCTCCAGTTTGTCCCTGTCACTTTCGGTAAGGCGGATTTCTCTTCTCAGTGCCCTCAATTCGGAAGGGGAGGGCGGTTCATCTTCCGGCCAGTTTTCCAGCCGGTCGATAAATCGCCGTAAAGCTTCTTCGTTTTCTTTTTCGTGTCCGTTTTCCGCTTGCGGCATATCGGCCTCGGCTTTTGTGTTTATGTTGTAGAGTATAAGACGATACGGAGCATCATGAAACTGGCGGATGTCCTCGACGGACTGTTTGTCGAAACCCCGGCATGGTTTATCAGGCCTGAGTTGCCGGCGGCAGAATCACTGGAAAGTCTCGAACACTGTCCGGGTTATTCCCAAACGGAATGAACGGAGTGAACTTGTTCATTCTGTCGGGATCGTTCCTCGGCTCTCGCCTCCGGTACGACCCTTGATCCGAATGAGTGCAGGGAAAGCATGGTATAATACCCTGCGGCTCTGCCCTGGGGTATGATACCATTCATTCAACTGAAATAAGTAATCGACCCCATACCTGAGGATCTTTCAGAATGGCAATTTTGAAAAATACTCAGTTTATAAAGGTTTGGCGGAGCTCTTCTTCAAGCAGGAGTGATTCCTGAGCGGTTAACAACATCTCTCTTGCCGGAGTAAAGGTCGGGTCCAGTGAAATACAGTTTTCAAAGAATCCGATCGCAACGGAAAGTTTCCCCTGGGCATAGGCATCAAGACCCTCAAGATAGAGATCTTGAACATCATCCTTGATTATCAGCTGTTTCACGGTATCCAGATCAATCTTGATGGCGACACTCATGCGATCAAAAAGTTCCATCCGGCTTGCCAGATCGAGGGTGTAATTGGTCTGTATCGTGAAATTCTTCAGGCTGACATCTGCTCCGATAGTGAAACGGGGCTTACCGGTTTTAATCAGCACACCGCTGTGGGCGGACACAAACCTGGCGATATCGGCATTCACACCGGCGGCAAAACTGAATTTCTCGGCTGATTCTCCGTTGAGATTGAAGGGCATGTTGAAGTCCAGGGCGATTGTAAGGGGGCGAATGGGTTTGTAGGAAAAACCGATGCTGGCGTATGTCGGAAGCGGATCCGGATCGTTGATGAACTCGGCTCCGAGATTTTTTACCATAATACCGACGCCCCAGTTCATATCCCGGGCGGCATAGGTTTTCAGAAAGTTGAATTGAGTCATAACTCCAATATCACCCATGAGACTCATGGCGCTCTGCCCGGGTTCCAGTGAGGCGCTCACCCCGCGGTAACCGGCTTTGATACTAGCCCCCACCGAAACACCTCCAAAGTAAAAACTGCGGAGGAACTTGTATGAGAATGCCGCTGTGGCAATCAATTCGGTGTACCAGCCGACTGCAGAAGACCCGTAACGGTTGTACTGGCCGCCCCAGTCGTTGTACCCGGTAAATGGAACATGAAGGAATTTCGTATTGAAACCGATTCCGATATCCTCGTTTTTCTCGGGGCGGTAGGCGAATGTGATTGTTTCCAGTGCCGAATCGGCAATCCAGTCGACATGGGAAAAACTCAAGATTGTCATGGGCAGGAACGAACCGCCTGCAGGATTGGATTCCAGGTAGCCCCCGTCCAGTGCCATGGCGGTATGGGCGGTGGCCATACCCTCATACTTCCCGCCGCCGGGGATTATGAGGGTGAGGAAGGAATTCTGACCGGCATTGGGATCCAGTCCGAACCAGTCGGACGCCGTCGCATATGCGTCGTTACCGTCGCCCCATAGAAATGCGGCTGCGGTCAGGATACCCAACACGATTACCAGACGTTTCATGAACGCCTCCAATATATCGCTCTGGCGGCAATTTATCCAGAATACTCAATACCTAAAACCTGTGCTGTGAACCTCTATTTGTGAAGATTCGGATTTTGCCGATATATATATAGATGATCGAAAGAAACACTGTGTTTCATTAGTAAGTAAATCAGACGAGGAGCCGACAGGCATACATTGGTGACGATGAGAATCTCAAACAGGGGGGGGCGAGGGGTCCTTCCGATTTTCCTCTTGCTGATGATCCTTGGTATTCCTCTGTTTGCCGGCGGTAACGGTGAATCGGAGGACGGATACGATCCGAAAAACGAATTGGAGAAAGCCGCCAACCTCATTGAAGAAGGACGACTCAATGATGCCATCGGGGTTCTTGTCGATCTCGCCCGGAAAGATCCGGAGCAGATGGAACGGGTGCAGAAGATTATTCTGGATATCCGCGAACGGGAAAGTGAAATCGGCGTGCTGTTCGTTGAAATTCGTGACATTATAAAACGAGAAGACCTGGACCCGGACGATAAACTCCTCCTGATTGAGGAAAACATCAATGCGATAAAGGAAATTGACTCGGATCCAAGCAGCTATACCTGGGTTAAACTTTCATTTGTCGAAGGCGAACTCCGCCTATCTCTTGATGAGCTTCGACGCGAAGAATTCTTCCTCAGGGGAAATGAGAAATTAGCGCAGAAACTCTACCGGGATGCCGTTGATGAGTATAAAAAAGGATTTATCGACAGTGTATTCGGAGAATCTCAGACCTATGAAAAATACCGTGATGCCGAAACGGCTGATGATATCGGTAAATATGCAATAACTCCCGAACGGCAGAAAATCATCCTGGAGGCCTATAAACTGATTACTCCCGAAGGGGAAAGAGTTATCAGGGATATCGGCCTGGCCCTCGATTCCTGGGACCGGATCAGTGCCGAGCTGACCGATTCGGGTTTGGCTGCGGCGGCTATCGTTACCGGAACCGATCCTGCCGGCTGGAGTGATGCACTGGCGGCTTATATAGAATCTTTGGTTTTTATCGATGAAGAGATTCAGACGGTACGTTCTCTGGAAAATGAACTCGATGCAGCCAGGACTCAACTTTATGAAGAACTCGAAGGGATTCCCGAAGATTTTCGTTACGCTCGTATCAGTTCTTTTATGAAAGGTAGAGAGGATAGAGAATCTGAAGGGATCATCTATGCCCAGGAAATCCAGTGGGAGGACTCTTATGTCGGTATTCTTGCCGATATGATGGATCGGGTTCGTAATCCATATAATAATGGTCGGACCCAATTCGAAAATAAACTCTTGGACGGCTCCAAAGCTTCTTTTACATTGTCACGTAACACGGCCGAACATGCGCTTGGATTCATCCGGGTGGCTGAGAATCACGCTACTTCCCATCGAGATTCGGGTATCGGTCGATTCACCGACCGCTTCGATCCCCTTGCCATGGAGCTGCGTTACCTTGCGGCAGCCTCGGAAATCCGGTCGGAACTCATTGATTTCTATCGCAGCCAGCCACCTACGGATGATGCGGCTCTCGCGGTTCTCAGCCTCCGGGAAATTCAGGAACTTTCCGATGTCATCCAGGATTTCATGGATCTGACTGAAGCTCTGCTCCTGGATTGGAATGAGTCGACGGCTCCGCATGCGTTGACACCGGGTATCGATGCTCCCGGAGTCCGGGAGATAGACCGAAATCTGAGGGACGACCTTGAAGCGATACTGGAGGAATACCGCAGGCTCAGGGTCAATATATTTATCCTGTACATGGAACCCCGTTTCAATAATCTGGATTCCGACGTATCGGGTCTCCTCGAAGATAGTCCGGGAGGCAGAGAGG
>DAOVYP010000559.1 GCA_030635565.1 Spirochaeta sp.
GCGCCGCTGGGCGTTGGTGACCGCCGCACCCCGGGCGTAGAGGAGACGGGCCAGGGCGAAACCGTCACCGCCGTTGTTGCCGGCACCGCAAACGATGAGGACATCACGGTTTCCGATACTCCAGCGCCGGGCGATAACGTCCCGGGCCGCCAGAGCGGCGTTTTCCATCAGGACGGACTGGGCCACCCCGTAGTCCGTGATGACGGAGTTATCCAGTCTGCGGACGTCCCGTGCCGTACCGATTTTCACCGGAGGTCAGCTATTCCCCGGCTCCAGTCCCGCATAAAGGAAGATTTCGGACTGTACCCAGATAAAATTGCCGTTTTCGGTGGGAACCAGGAACTGTGAGGTTTCCACATTTTTCTCATCGTCGGCAATAAGAGTGGCGTGTTTGACGGACAGAACCGGATATGCCTTACCTTTGCTGAAGTTCTTTGCGATGGCCGTATAGGCCGAAGCAATATAGGGAAAATAGTCCAGGCGTGCCTGTTCATAATCATCCCGGACCGTCACATAGAAAATCCCGTTGGTCATGTTACTCATCTTTGTACTATACACCCCTGTCGGTATCAGCTCTGAGCTGTCACTAATGTTCATTATAGTTGATTCTCCTGATTTAATCCCATAAAGCCCTTACCGATTATATAAATTTCCATGGATTCGCTGCGAACGGCTTTGGGTTTGAAGGTTTTTACCTCCCGGAAGAGAGCCTTGATCCGGGCCTTCACCTCATTTTCGTCCCCGCCCTGGAAAATCTTTACCACGAGGTTTCCGCCGGGAGTCAGATGTTCTTCGGCCAGATCGATGACCCGCATCACCAGATTCCAGGATTTCCGGGCGTCCACCAGACGGTTTCCCGAGGTGGACGGGGCGACATCGCTGAGCACGCATCCGTAAAGCCCTCCTTCGGCCAGAAAATCGGCGGATTCAGGGGTGAAGACATCACCCTGCCGGAAGCGGAGAATCGTTCCCGGAGGAGCCTTGATGGTGAGGGGCTTGAGGTCGACTGCGGAGACGCAGGCTCCCTTCCCGAGGGTTCTCAAGGCAAAGAGGGTCCAGCTGCCCGGGGCCGCCCCCACATCGAGAACCGGTTTTCCTCTTTTTATAAGAGACCATTTTTTCTGGATTTCCTCCAGCTTGAAGACCGAACGGGCCGGATATCCCATTTTCCTGGCCTTCAGTGTGAAATGATCGGGGCGGGATCTGTTGCTCATTCCACCATTTTACGCTAAATCTGGTGAAAAGATCGATAAAAACGGGTTGGAAACACCAATTCCGCTCATCTATTGCGAGGCTGTTCATGATAGGATGGGAGTATGGACGCCCTCCCCCGAAACGTGTGGAAACGTCTCTCCCGGTTATTTCCCGCCAGGGAAGCGGCGGCCGCTATGGCTGCCCAGCTGTTCCGGGAGTATGAGGCCGATGGTCATTTGAGCCGTCCGGCCGCCGAAATTCTCCAGGCGGGTTTACCCGTTATGGCCGATTTCTTCCGGCGGGTCGCTTTAATGCATTCGGTTGAGAGTCCGATCCTGCGCCGGCGGGATACCCGCTGGATGAGCGAGTTCGACTACACTCTTGTCAACATCCGGGCCGCCGGTACCGAAGGCCGTACCGGTACCTTTCTCAGTGCCGCCATGTTTCTGGCATCCCTGCGAACCAGAGGCATCATCGTTGCTCCGTTAACACGGGGTGCATCGGAGAATCTGGAAATACTTGAAAGCCATGCTGTGCTTCGGGAGGAGCTGGCCGATCGGGCGGCCCTGGACGGGGGCATCGGTCCGGAGGTACAGGCTGCCGCTTTCTGTGAAGCGGCGCATCTTCTCGGCCTGGTACTGGGATTTGAACTGGATTACC
>DAOVYP010000057.1 GCA_030635565.1 Spirochaeta sp.
CTCCCGTCGGTAGTCGCAACTCCTCTGCCTGAGAAACCTTTTCCCTGGAGACTAAATCTTTCTGCTGCATGGTTTACTCAAATCCTGTCTCTGACCGGTTTCACTTTCGCGATATCCTTTATGCCTTTTTATCTGGAAGAACTCGGTATTACCGATCCAGATCGCTTGAAACTCTGGACGGGACTCAATACCGCCTCAATAGCCTTAGCAATGGGGATTATGGCTCCGCTCTGGGGTCGGTTGGGAGATATAGTCGGACGAAAAGCAATGCTTATTCGTGCCCTGGGAACCGGTGTCGTAATCGTCCTGGGGATGTCATTCGTTCAGAGCCCGGGTGGACTTCTGGTATTTCGTATCGCCCAGGGACTCTTCACGGGAACCGTTACAGCGGCAAGCGCACTTGTAGCGGCAGGTACTCCGGAGAACAGGATGCCCTCATCTCTGGGTTTTTTCTCGACATCCACTTTCGTCGGTATTTCCGTTGGGCCGGCACTCGGGGGTCTGGCGGCGGAGCTGTGGGGTTACAGAACGGTATTTCGGATTGGATCGGGAATACTCGCCCTTGGCGTTGCCGCGGTTATCATCTTGATCGTCGAGCCGCCACGTTCTCAGAATTATTCCGAAGAGCGTCGGAGCGGGGTAATGGTAACGATAAAGAGCTTCATCACCCCGATAATCGTATGGTCACTCGTTCTGCTGTTTTTCATGAGAATTACGCGAACAACCACCGGCCCATTTCTGCCCCTTTATGTACGGGAATTCCGGGGGAATGTCATGAGTGGAACCGTGGCCCTGTCCGGAGCCGTAAACGCCGGTGTCGGGTTGGCTTCGGCTCTCGGTGGATGGTTTCTCACCCGACGTGCGGATCATGGCAATCCTATGAGATTCGCAGTCGTATACGTATTCCTGGCTTTTATCGCTGCCGTCCCCCTGTATTTCCTGAACTCACTCTTCACGTTCTCCGCTTCCTATTTTATCGTCTTTTTCTTCCTCGGAGGTATCGAGCCGCTGGTTGTGGCCACGATGGTTCGTGAGGTTTCTTCCGACAATCGAGGATTAATGATCGGGATCCAGGCCACCGTCAAGAGTGCTGCCTGGGCGATTGCCCCGCTCCTGGGAGCCGGAATTACGATTATCTGGTCTCTGGGGACTCTGTTTCTTGTACTGCCTGTACTCATTCTCATTACCGGGGGGGCAGCGGTGATACTCTCACGGGTTCATCGGTAAGGAAGATTCATTAACTATACGGTTCAGATTGGCGATTTCCCCGGCCATATAAAATGATCCTGTCACCAGAATAGGCCTGTCCCCTCCGGCACGTTTCAATGCTGTCTCCCAGGCTCTCTCCGGCTCCGGTATCAGTGAAACCTCGGCGCCGGTTAGGCGGAAGGATTCCGCCACTTCCTCCGGGTTACTTGGCTTGAAGCTGCCCGGCGTACTGATGATGACTTCCTTGAAACGCGGATTGCGGCCTCCGCAGAGTTTCCTCGCCATGGCTCTGTCATCTTTTCCTTTCCCACTGCCGAACAGGAGGAGAGGCAGGCCGCCTGCAGCTCTTTCCGTCACCTGCGCGAATGCCTCGGCCAGGGCCGTTACGGAACGGGCTGTATGGGCACCGTCGATGATGATTACCGGGTCGCGCCTGAGAAAATGGAAACGGCCGGGCAGGCTCACTCCGGCCAAAGTGGATGAGCATTCACTGAGATCGGGTTCCAGTTTACGTGAGACAAGTAATGCCAGAGCGGCGTTTTCGGCCTGGATTCGCCCACCCATGGAAAGTTGTATAATTTCCTGTTTGCCGTCTTTCCAAAGTAACTGCCAGGCGAACTTGCAGTCATCGCACCCGTCGGAGGGGATCTGATTGATGCTTCTGAGACGGGAGGGGAGTTCCGTCAGCCTCACGCCGGCCCTGCGGGTCTGTCGCCTGAACTCATGCCGGGGGATAAGGCTCTGACCGGCCGACCAGGCCCGTGTCCCCGGTTTCAGAATCCCGGCCTTTTCGGCGGTGATTTGCTTCAGCGTGTTACCGAGTATCTCGGTATGTTCCATTTCGATGGGAGTGAATACCACGGCCTCGGGCCTGTCGATGATGTTGGTAGCGTCCAGGCGGCCGCCGAGGCCGGTTTCAAGAACTGCAGTGTCGCAGCCTGTCTCCCGGAAGAGCAGGAAGGCGAAGAGGGTGAGGAGTTCGAATGTGGTGGCCCCGCCTTCTCCGGGTAGATCTTTTTCATGTTCAGGAAGCTTTTCCAGCAATAAGCGAGCGGTCGCCAGGGCAGTCTCTTCCGGAAAGCTTTCCCCATAGATACGGAAGCGTTCCCGGTAATCCACGAGATGCGGAGAGGCGTATACGCCCACCCGGCGACCGGCCGACTTCAGAAGGGCGGCGATATATACGGCGACGGACCCTTTTCCCTTGGATCCGGCCAGATGGATGGTGCGATACGTGTTCTGGGGATTGCCGTACGCTCCACAGAGCACACGCATTCGATCGAGACGGTACACCCTGTTCGGATTGCCGGGAGGGAGGCCCTTCTCCAGGTTGGTGCGGGACTCAAAGAGAGCGAACACTTCATCAAGAGTCCGGATATTCGGCATTGGGTTGTCAGCCTCTCTTATCTGTGCTGCCGGCATCTTCAGCCGGTTTCCATTCGGTCAGGGCCCGCTGATGGGCGGGGAATCCTTCATATTCCGCCAGCGCGGCGGCATGGGATCGGAGGTCAGTTAAACCGGTTTCAGACATGTAGACGACGCTGGAGCGTTTCTTGAAATCACCTACAGATACGCCGGACCAGGTACGGGCATTGCCTCCGGTTGGTAGAACGGCGTTGGCACCCACCGAGTAGTTGGCTGCCGAGAAGGGCACGTTGTTCCCCAGGAGTATTTCCCCGGCATTGGTGATGAGTCCCAGTGTGGCGAACGGGTCTGCGGTGCGGATCTGGAGATGTTCTGTGGCGAAACGATTTGCCAGTTCGGCTCCCTCTTCGATGCTGTCCACGATGAGTATGCCGCCGTAGCCTGATAAGACATCGGAAACAAAGGTTCGTCGGGGTTCCGGTAACGCGTCTCCCAGTTCAGAGAGATGCTTGCTGACCTCTTGCGCCAGTCGATCTGAGTCCGTGATGAGAAGTACCGAGGAGTCCGAACCGTGCTCGGCTTCCACCAGGAGATTTCTGGCGACATCCCGGGGATCAGGTGTTGCATCGGACAGGATGATAGACTCGGAAGGACCGGCGGGGAGGCCGCAGTCCAGAACATCCCCCAGCAGGCGCTTGGCTGCCGCGACGTATTTGCTCCCCGGGCCGAGGCATTTATCCACCTTTTTTACCGATTCGGTACCGTAGGCCAGGGCGGCCCAGGCCTGGGCTCCGCCTATGGCGTAAACTTCGTCGACACCGCAGAGGCGGGCCGTATACAGACAGGCCGCATCCACACGGCCTTTTTCATCGGGAGGGCTGGCCATGGCGATACGCTTGACGCCGGGCTTCTGAGGAGGAACGGCCATCAGGTAGAGCATCGAGGGAAAGCTGCCCCTGGCCCTGGGGACGTAGAATGCCGCCGAATCGATGGGGCCTGTGCGTTCACCGGCCATGATACCCGGACGGATCTCCTTCCAATGCAGGCCGTCGGGTTCCTGGTCGGCGTGATAGCGGCGGACGTTCTCAACCGAATATTCCAGAGCATCTTTGATTTTCTGTGAAAGAAGAACATCGGCTTCATCGAAATGGTTTTCGGGAATCCGGATCGGCGCATCGAGGGGGGCTCCATCGAAGCGTTTGTTCAGTTCCTGAAGGGCCTTATCGCCTCTGCTGCGGACATCGGAGATGATACCGGCCACCGCATCGCTTACTTCAGCAATGTCGATTTCAGACCGGGAGAGCAGTTTTTCACTATCCTCTCCGCTGATTTCGGACCAGCGGCGTATGTTTACAGTCATGGAGCATCCTCCCAAGGGTGTATAAGAAATAGACGACCGACAATTCATTGCCGGCTAAATCAGTGAGACTTCGATCCGACCGCCCAGTTTAATGATGTCTTTTGGTCCGAGACGTACGGACTTCCCGGGACGGAGGCGTTTGTCGTTCACCCATGTACCGTTGGTACTTCCGGCATCCTCGATGTACCAGCTGTTTCTGATCCGGTGAACGATGCAGTGAATACGGGATACCAGGGGATCATCCACCCTGATTATGTTGCCTCTGTCCCGACCGATGGTCATCTCGTCGGTGAGTCGGACACGCTTGCCGTTATGGACCAGAAACCTGAGTTCTTTCTTGGGAATCCGGGACAATCTTCGGCCAACCGGGCTTTTTCCTGAAATGGTTTCGTCCATAGGGTTCTCCTTTTTTTCAGGTTATCACAAAACATGGAAAAAGGTTGATTCCCAAGCGAAATGAGAGGAGTGAACCAGTTCATTCTGTCGGGATCGTTCCTCGGCTCTCGCCTCCGGTACGACCCTTGATCCGAATGAGCGCCGGAAAAGCATGGTATCATACCCCGCGGCTCTGCCCTGGGGAATGATACCTTTCATTTCAGCGGATTATAATTTCGGTTTCCGTCTCGATTTCTCTCGAAATACGTCTCAATTCGTCCTCGTCCGGTGCTGCGAGCCTGCTCCATAACGGATTCAGGGTGGTGCCGGGCTTGTAGGGCTGCCAGACCCACCTTGGGGCCGATGTCGTCAGGGGGACGAGATTTTTCAGGACAGTTTCATCCACAAGCGGCGGAACCACGGTGGTGCGAATCTCATAGGAAATTCCGGATTCGGCCAATAATGCCATGGTTCCCGACAGGAGCAATTCCGCCGATTTCATCCCCGTTCCCTTCCAGCCCAGCTCATGGTAACGCCCGGGAATGGTTTTCAAATCCATGGCGACATAGTCCAGCAGGCGGGATTCCAGGTATGGAGCAAGGATATCGGGAAGCAGGCCGGCGGTATCCAGCTTCACCGGCAATTTGAACTCTTCCGCGAGGCTTATGATTTCCGGGAGCAGTGGATGCAGCAATGCCTCACCGCCGGAGATTGCCAGGCCGCCGAGCAATCCGGCACGCCGAATCAGAAACCTGCGGAATCCCCGGATGTCCTCGTTGAATACGTCATCATTTATTTTGAAGTCCGGTTCAACAAATTCCGGATTATGGCAATAGGGGCAGCGGAGGTGACAGCCGGGAAGGAACACCGTAGCGGCCACTCTCCCGGGATAGTCCAGGAGAGTGGTTTTAACCAGGGCGAATCGGTTTTTCAAGCGCCGACGACGGCGGAAATTCCGATCTGGGTTTCCAATGCCGGGACGGATGTTCCCCGGCCGGTTTCCCTTCCTTCTCCGTCAAGGAATACGACGGTTGGGGCGGCGGTGATGTCATAACGGACGGCTTCATGCATGCCGGATTCTCTGTCAACGTCAATTCCCCGGCCTTCGAGTCCTGAATTTCTGAGCCAGTCGGCCACTGGAGGGCAGCTGGGACATGTTTTCCGGTAGAAGTAGAGGTAATTGACCGGTTTTCTGTTACCGGCGAATAGAAGTTCGTGCTGTGCCTTTTTACCCTTAACCAGCGAGAGAGTCGGAGAAATCTTTACGGCATCGACTGGTTCGGGTCGCCCGGAATCGAAATCCGAATAGTTCAGTCTTTCGCCGTATTCTTCCTTTTTTCCCTTATTCCAGTTTCTCACCGAACGGTAGTATCCGACGATACGGGAATAGACTTCCGTTTCCAGCCCTTTTACTTGAGTCTTCTGCACTTTGAGTTCTTCAAGGCGGGTGTTGATCTGGTCCAGTGTCATTTGGCGGCCTCCTCCAGTTCTCTTTTCCTGGTTTCAAGATCGGCGATTTCCCGGTCTAACGCCGATTCCTGCTTCATGCGGCATTTCGGACATTGAAAATGCTCACCCTCGAGATAGCCGTGGACGGGACAGACGGAGAAAACCGGAGAAATGGTGAAGCAGGGGAGACGGTATCCGGTCGCGATGGTTTTCACCAGTTCGCGACAGGCCTCCCAGTCCTTGATACGCTCTCCCAGAAATCCGTGAAACACGGTTCCTCCGGTATATTTTGTCTGCAGTTCGTCCTGCAGGTCGAGGGCATCGAAAATATCTTCCGTGAAATCCACCGGCAGCTGGGTGGAGTTCGTGTAATAGGGATCGTCGGTCCCTGCGGTCTTGATATCCGGATAATGCTTTTTATCGTGTCGGGCCAGGCGGTAGCTGGTGCTTTCGGCGGGTGTTGCCTCCAGGTTGAAGAGCTCGCCGGTTTCTTCCTGATAGTCGGCCATGCGTCCCCGCATGAAGTCCAGGATGTCCAGGGCAAAATTCCGGGCCGTTGTATCGATGATGGGACTGCCGGTGAAATTGATGAGGCATTCGTTCATTCCCACCAGTCCGATGGTGTTGAAATGGTTATTCAGATTCTTCAGATACCGTTTGGTATAGGGAAAGAGTCCCGCCTGGAGAAGATGGTTGATTACTTTGCGCTTGGCTGTCAGGGATTCGGCGGCCAGATCCATTGTTCGGCCCAATCTACCGTAAAAATCGGCTTCAGATGACGAGAGGTAACCGATACGGGGCAGGTTTATGGTGACCACACCGAGGGATCCGGTGAATTCATCTGAACCGAAGAGTCCTCCGCCCCGCTTTCTCAGCTCACGTTTGTCCAGCCGCAAACGGCAGCACATGGATCTGACATCCTCGGGATTCAGATCAGAATTGATGAAGTTCTGGAAGTAGGGTGTTCCGAACTTGGAGGTCATTTCGAAGAGAAGCCTGGCGTTTGGACTGTCCCATTCGAAATCCCTGGTGATGTTGTATGTCGGAATGGGATAGGCAAACCCCCGACCGTTGGCATCTCCTTCAAGCATGAGCTGAATGAAGGCCTTGTTGATCATGTCCATTTCGGCGCGGCAGTCACCGTAAGAGAAATCCTGTTCATTACCCCCGACGACGGCGGGGCGCTCTTTCAGATCCGTGGGGCAGACCCAGTCCATGGTGATGTTGGTGAAGGGAGCCTGGCTTCCCCAGCGGGATGGGGTGTTCACACCGAAAATGAAACTCTGCAAGGCCTGTTTAACGGCTTTAAAGCTCAGCTTATCGGCTCTCACGAACGGTGCCAGGTAGGTGTCGAAGCTGGAAAGGGCCTGTGCACCGGCCCATTCATTCTGCATGATTCCCAGAAAATTGACGATCTGGAACATCAGCGTGGAGAGATGGGCGGCTGGACTGGAGGATATCTTTTCCGGGACTCCGCCCAGCCCTTCAGAGATGAGCTGCCTCAAAGACCAGCCGGCGCAGTAACCTGAGAACATGGACAGATCGTGGATGTGCATGGCTCCCGATCGGTGGGCTTCGGACACTTCCGGGGAATAGACGTTCTTCAGCCAGTAATTAGCGGTGATGGTGCCTGAGTTATGGAGTATGAGTCCGCCGAGAGAAAAATTCACATTGGCGTTTTCATTCACCCGCCAGTCGGATCCGGAGAGATAGCCGTCCATGGTACGGTCAACATCCAGCATCAGGCTTTTAGCGTCTCTGACGGCCTCCCGCCGGGAGCGGTAGAGAATATAAGCTCTGACAAGGGATGTCTCACCGTATTCGATGAGGGCGGATTCAACCAGATCCTGAATTTCTTCAACCGCCGGCAGCGAATTCGGGTGGCGATCATTCATGAAATTCCGGAGGGATGATTCAACCCGGTCGGTGATTTCTGCCGGGTCGGAATCACTGTTTACGGCTTCGACGGCCAAGGCGACGGCTTTTTTAATTCGGGAACGGTCGTACCTGACAACACGGCCGTCACGTTTGACGATCCGTTTGATTGGAAAATCCGCGACTGAGATGTTCTGCTCTGTGGTAACACCTATGAGCGCTTTCCAATCGGTTGTCCGGGTCTGCCCATCCATGAGTACTCCTAAAAAAGTTCGCCGTCGGGCTGGTTTTCCGAACCTTGAGGCTTCAGGTCCGGTCCGAGATCGTCAATCACCTGGATAAACTCTTCTACATCCTCAAATTGGCGGTATACCGAAGCGAATCGGACGTATGCGACTTTATCAAGGGAGAAGAGATTCTCCAAAACCAGATCGCCGATGGTTTCGCTCCGAATTTCGTGTGTGGAACGGCTCATCATGGCCGCTTCATCCTCAATACGATGAAGGAGTTCTTCAACGGCTACATGGGCGACAGGGCGTTTCTCAATGGCCCGCTGTACTCCATACTCGATTTTTTTCAGATCGAAATTTTCCCGACGGCCGGACCTCTTAATCACCATAATGGGCACTTCTTCAATATGCTCATATGAGGTAAAGCGGTATCCGCAACCGATGCACTCTCTGCGACGGCGGATGGTGGTACCGCTCTGATTCTGCCTGGACTCAATAACTTTGTCGTCGGTTTTTCCGCATAACGGACATTTCACGCCGAGTCGTACCCCTCCCAAAAAACGCCATATGTAGGTGTTTGTCAGCCAATAGAAACTTTATCACGCCATATGTAGAATCATCAAGGTTCACCGGGATAATTCAGCAAAAAAAACGATCGTCAATTCAATTTTCTTTGTGATCAATGTCTACAGATTGGTTTCCAGACGGGCGGTACGGGTAGCCGTATCATCAATGTCTGAACGATCGATGGAAGGAGGGTCCTCGGGATTTGCCCAGATGCCGACGACGGACAAGGTCAAATCAGCATCGTCGTTCACGGTGAAACTGAGAGATATGGGAAATGGAGGGTTATCGCCGATAAATATCTCGGCAGATGTTCCCGAGGGAGACATTTCAAAGGGGAAATTGGAATTATGCAGGGTGAAGGGAGAAACCGATTGAAGGCGAAGTACAAGACTTTTTGGGTCCGCTTCACCGCTGATAGTTCCTGAGATGGTTCGTCTGCCGAGAAAAGATCTTGCTTTCGACTTTATAACCAGAGGGATTCTGTTGAATGGCATTCGGACTTCGGCCCGGCGTCCGAGATTCTCCAGCGGGTAGACGTTTCCGTCCAGTGTGAGTTCCGCATCTCCAATGGGACCGGGGCTCACGATTTCCAGTCGCCGGTCTCCATTTTTCAAATCAATGTGATCGAATATTTCCACAGGTTGCGGATTATCGGCGCTGAAGGGGTTCAGGCTGAGAATCCAGAACAGGGTGATGACTGCCGATAGGCTCAAAGTGAATGTCGCCGCCGGTGTGAGAATGCTGTGTCTGGTCCTGTGATAATGTAGACGCCAGTAATTCAGGCTTGTGATGCTGAGAATTACAGGAAAAAGCAGCAGAGTGAGAACCAGGTTCCCGGATATCCGTGTGAGCAG
>DAOVYP010000382.1 GCA_030635565.1 Spirochaeta sp.
CGAGGTGAGTCCAACGGTTCAGATCGTCACGGTCGTAAAAGATAACTGTCGGTTTGCCGGTGGTGCCGCTGGATGCGTGCATACGCACCACTTCTTTCTTGTCTGCCGACAGAAGGCCGTAGGGGTACGTATCCCGAAGGTCATCTTTAGTGGTGAATGGGATTTTATTCAGATCATCCAGAGATTTCAGATCCTCCGGATGTTGAATTCCCACACCGCCCAGTCTCTCCTTGTAAAACGGAGTATCCAACGCGACGGCAATAACCTTTTTAAGGCGAAGCAGCTGCACCGCCTCAAGAGCCTGCCGATCGAGAAACTCGATATCCTGTGGTGAGTAAACCCTCATGTATCCCGGCCCGAACGGAACGCTTTGATGTTCATTTCCACGATTTTCTCACCTTTTCGTGAAAAGAGGGAAGTAATCGCCGATTCAAGGGTCTGTTGCGGCAGAGGCAGAAACGTCGATGCGGCTCCTACAATCACAATGTTCACAACCCGCCTGTTCCCGCCCTCTTTCGCCAGGGCGGCGGCATCCACCAGACGGGAGTTCGGTAGGGATTCCACCCGTGAAAGGACGGTTTCCAATGCAGGGTAATTCGGTATGTTTTCAAATGCCGCGGCGGCACTGACACAAATACCATCCGGTTTGAGATATCCGGTGTAACGGAGGGTCTCCAGCGGCTCCATGGAAAGTATCATGTCCGCTTCACCCCGGGGAACCAGATCTCCGGGTATCTCCTCGTCGGAAAGCCGCAAATGACTCATCACGGCACCGCCTCGCTGGGCCATACCGTGAACCTCGGATTGCCGGACATGAAGGCCCTCGGAAGCTGCCGCGGCGGCAATAGCGGCGGCCACCGACAGAACACCCTGTCCGCCGACACCGCATAATACGATATCGTACTTCATTTCGCAGCTCCGGCGGCCGCACTTATTTTTTTGCGCAACGTCTCCACACATTCCCTCACCGTGATGATAACCGATGGCCCGTCGTATGCCAGCTCTTTCTTCAGTATGGCAACATTCTCGTTATGGACCTTCTTCAGGGCGTCAACCACATGGATATGGGTTTTTTCAATGCCAAGACCCTCTATGACTCCGGGCAATCGTGCCGAGGCCAGTATGGTTTCCTGCCCGCCTGTCATGGCAACGGTGCTGTTATCCAAGATGATTACCGTTACCGCCGCCTGATCGGCAACACAGTCCACGAGTCCGGTGAGTCCCGAATGGTAAAAAGTGGAATCCCCGATAACCGCCATCACATTGGGATGGCCGGCTTCAGCCGCACCCTTGGCCATGGAAATCGAAGCACCCATGCATACAACCGTTTCCGGAACTTCCAGGGGGGGGAGAACACCAAGCGCATAGCAGCCGATATCCGAGGTGACGATTGACTGTTCAAGGCTCTCAACCACCTCTTTGACAAAGTTATAAGAGTCCTCATGAGGGCATCCCCTGCATAACTGCGGCGGCCTCATGGGCAGGGCTCCCGGATCAAAATCCAGGGCCGGACGGGCAGGCAGGTCCAGAGCCTCCCGGATGTTGTCCGGATCCAGTTCACCCTGTCTCACAACCTTGCCGTTGAGCTTGCCGTCGATGGGCATAACGGTACTGTGTATTCCACGGATGTATCGCTCCAGGAAGGGCATTCCCTCCTCAAGGATGAGCAGCCGGTCTGAAGAGTCCATCAGGGCGCGGATTTTCCGCACCGGCCATGGAGACTGACCGATGTGAAGATGATTATAGGCAACGGAGATTTCTCCCGCGCTTTCATTGAAATAATTCCGGGCCAGGCCGGTGGTGATGACACCAAGTTCACATCGGCCGGAATCCACAGCGGTTTTCATCGTGTTGAATATCGATTCTTCACTGAGGAAGGCCATTTTCTCCTGTTTCCCGATGAGTTCGGTATAACGGCGGCGTGCCCGGGCGGGAAGAAGGGTCCATCCGGCACGTCCATCGGCCTTGTTCAGCTCATTCTGAGGACGGGGCTCCGAGGGTTTGATAGACGCGCGAGAATGCGACAGACGTGTGACAAGGCGGATCATCACAGGAACCGACAGTTCTTCGGAAAGGTCGAAAGCACTGCGGGTCATGTCATAAGCTTCCTGCTGACTGGTCGGTTCCAGACAGGGAATCATGGCAAAATCGGCAAAATACCGGCTGTCCTGCTCATTCTGACTCGAGTGCATACCGGGATCGTCGGCCACAGCAAGAACCACACCGCCCTTGATGTCCAGGAGGGCCGCATTCATAAAAGGATCGGCGGCCACATTGAGACCGACATGCTTCATGGTGACAAGAACCCGCTTACCGCAGAAGGAAGCTCCCAGGGCTTCCTCAAAAGCCGTCTTCTCATTACTGCTCCAATGGGCCTGAAGAACACCATCGCCGCCGGTTCCGACGGCTTCCAGCAGGAATTCCATAATTTCGGTGGAAGGGGTGCCCGGATAGCCGTACGCGGAACTCAAACCAGCATGCATGGCTCCGAGAGCGACAGCTTCGTCGCCGAGTAGCGCTCGATCACTCACTATTTCTGTCTCCTTGGAAGCTGAAACGCTTGATAAATGCAAACCTATATTACCGCGATAACTCAATTAGTGGGAGAGCCTCTATCAAAATGTGCCTTTGTTTCGGATACGGCGTTGGTTAAATGCTCGAAATGCCACTGGATGCATGGCCGAGCAGGTTGTATGCAACCGACCAGGCCATGTAGCTCTGCTACACTGCGCTTTCTGTGCTTTAACCAGCCTTGTCTTCGACAACAAATCCATCATTTTGAAAAAATCCTTGACCGATGAGTATTAAGAAGTATAAAGTACCGACTTAGTGGTCAGCTTCCGACTGACCCGTCGGTTTTCCAAAAATGAAGACCGATAAGGGAGAACCTATAACGTGAAACGAATCCTGATAATCCTGCTGACCTTAACCATGGTTGTGTCCATTTTCCTTACCGGTTGTAAAGAAAAGGAAACGGAAACCATTAAAATCGGAGCCATTCTGGCCGTCACAGGCGGAGCCTCGTTCCTTGGCGCACCAGAGTCCAAAACCCTGGAAATGCTGGCCGAACAGATCAACGCCGACGGAGGAATCAACGGCAGACAGATTGAACTGATTATCAAAGATTCAGCCGCCAATCCGGAAAAAGCCATATCCTTTGC
>DAOVYP010000022.1 GCA_030635565.1 Spirochaeta sp.
CCGCCTCCGCCGTCAGGGCGGTGGCCGAATCTGACGGTCCCAGCGCCGCTACGGTGACTGTTCAGCATCTGCTCTATACCATCGACGATCTAATCGGCGGGCTTCTGAATCCTCATCTCTTCTGCAAACCTGTGGTGAAATTTGAAAAGGACCGCCGGGCCATCCGGGACATGGTGCTCGCCGGGAATCCCCGTTTCTTCTTCGGCTCCGACAGCGCTCCTCATCTTCGGGAGTACAAGGAGTCGGACCGCTGCCCCGCCGGAACGTATACCGCACCGATGGCTCTTCCGGCACTTGTCACCTGGTTTGAAGAAGCCGGCGCCATGGAACGGATTGAACCCTTCTTCTGCGAGTTCGGGCGGCGGTTCTACAATGTCCCTGCAAATTCCGGCAGTATCATACTGGAGCGCAGTCCATGGACGGTTCCATCGGTATCCGAAGGCTGTGTTCCGCTGATGGCCGGGGAGAAATTGCCATGGAAGGTTCAGGTAAGGAGTTAATTTAATATTCCCGGCTCGAGGTTATGCCGATTGCACCACCCGGTTCGGCGATCATTACTTACTGTACCGGACTTTATTTCGTCCGTCTTCTTTGGCGCGGTAAAGAGCGTCGTCAGCTCTATTGATGAGAGCCGTATCATTATCCCCGTCTATGAAGGTTGTAACACCGAAGCTCAAAGTGATTTTTTCGGGTTCTTTAAAATTAAAGCTTTCCACCTTGCTCCGTAATTTCTCTGCGAATTGCATTACGCCATCAGGACCGGTCCCCGGAGTCAGAATCACAAACTCCTCACCCCCCCAACGTGCAAAAAAATCGATCACACGTATATTAGCGGTAATAAGCCTGGTGAGACGAATCAAAACATTGTCTCCGGCCGAATGTCCATAGCCGTCATTGACTTTTTTAAAGTGATCAATGTCAAAAATAATTAAAGATAATGGGGATTTGTTACGTTGTGCCCTTTGAATTTCATCTGCTAATGTTTTGTCGAAATACATGCGGTTGTTGATCCCGGTCAGTGCATCAGTCAAGGCTTGTCTTTCAAGAAGTTTATTGATTGTTTCCAGGGAATGCAGGTATTTTTTCTGATCTGTAATATCACGGAAAGTAATGACTGTGCCATCCAGGGTGTCGTTTTTGTAGACAGGACGGCTGGAAATCATCACCGGAATCATTAATCCGGACTTGCATGTGAAGACACCATCGTCGTCGTCATAGTCCTTTCCAGTTTCTACCGCATCCCTGAGTGGATTTTCACCGGGCCGAAAAATGGAACTGTCCGGCAGCTGTCTATGAATAACATCATGGATGCGGGTACCTTCAATTTCATCAAAGGTGTAGTCCAGCAGCTTCAAAGCTTCGGGATTTGCAATAATGATTTTTCCGCCGGGATCAACAAGGAGAAGCCCCGCGCCAAGTACATCCGTAATTATCTTGAGTCTTTGCTCAAGAACCTGCTTTTCGCGCAGAGAATTAATCATATGGTTGAATGAGTTTGAAAATTCACCGAGAAAATATACCTGCTGATTCAGATCGCCATCTGCAACCTGGTTTACCTGCCATGTAAGGTGGGCCAGATTTGCCTGCAATCCTTTGAGTGACATTGTGAATATATTTGTTCGGGATGCTTTTGCTTCAAGATTCCCCTGAGCCAGTTGATCAGAGTAATGACAGGCTTCATTGATCATATCGAAAATTGATGCCAAGCGGCTGCAGATTGCCCTGAGTTCATCGTTTTCAATTTCTTCCAGGTCTATTGGAAAGATGAGGCCTTCTTTTCGAGGACCATGCTGCAGAGCTTCTTTAAAGGCCGTATCAATTTTTTCCAGAATCTGACGGGAATTCACCCTTAACTATTAACCTTTTTCACCTCAAAGCGGCATGTTCTATCACCGGTTCCCCAGCAATCTACTTCTTTGACAATAAATTTTTCCCCCGTGTATTCCTCAAAAATACCTGCGAGAAAGCCTTCATCATAATTGCACACGGACTCACCGAATATCGGCAATCCGGAGCAATCAAGATCTTCAGATACGGTCAATGTATATTCCAGTTTCTCATCATCAGCTTTCTCAACCCTGAGTATTCCAACTTTCAGGGCGACAAGTTTTTATTTTAAGTCTGCAATAAAGTCATTGAATGGAAGTTTGGTATCAAGAACATTGATACAAAACTCTTTACCGGCAAGGTTACCTGCTTTGACAAATAACTCCATTGTTCTCTGCTTGCCGATCTCTTTCGAGAAGACATCTTTGAAAGTAAACTCCATAAGCCGATAGACAATTACCGAAGTTTCTTACGTTCGCGGTTGGAATGGATATCGAGTTCGCCGGGCCCGTTACCTGTGTTTCGGGTTCACCATGGACAAAGCCCAGTTCGTCACCGGCGAGCCCAAGCTCCAGAGGAGCAATTTTTTCAAATCTCTTTGCAATATCGTTTGCCGTGTACATTTTTTCCTTATTGAACCACAAGTTCATGATATCCTGTTCAGCTCTCTGCTGTTGAATTCAAATATTTTATCTCTGTGATCATCAGGGGCAGCATTACCCATGTAAAAAACAGGCATAGAACACTTTGCTTTTTCTATATTTCGGTGTCCTTGATCAAAATTTGGAGGGGTTGACTGTGACTCTTCAAACTCAAATGCCCCGTAAATGGATATCCCGCAGTAACAGCATCGCTTTTCACGTATCTCCGACCCACCTATACTGTTTCCCATGATCGCCATACCTGCAATCGACCTCATTGACGGACGTTGTGTCCGACTCACCGAAGGGATCTTCGATACCGCCAAAGTTTATGATGAAGATCCGGTCTCGGTGGCCCGGGGTTTTGCCGAAGCCGGCGCCGAGCGTCTTCATGTTGTTGATCTGGATGCCGCCCGGGGCTCGGGCGGCAACCGGGATTCCATCAGGGCCGTTCGGAAGGTCTTTCCCGGTATTATGGATGTGGGCGGAGGAGTGCGCAGTCTGGATGATGCCCTTACCCTGCGGGATATCGGTATCGATCTCCTGGTTGTGGGTACCGCACTGGTCCGCCGGCCTGAGGATGTGTCCGCCTGGGCCGCCAGGCTCGGTCCGGTGTTCGCTGCCGGCATCGACGCCCTGGAGGGAGAGGTGAAAGTGTCAGGCTGGGAAGCCGGTTCATCGATCAGGGCTTCCGATCTGGCTGTACAGGCCCGGGATCTGGGTGTCGTGGAAATCATATACACCGACATTTCCCGGGACGGAACCCTTTCCGGACCGAATGTCCCTGAGACCGTCGTGCTTGCCGCAGCTTCCGGCCTGCCGGTGATAATTTCAGGCGGAGTGGGAAATATGGCTCACCTCGAATCTCTTGCGTCTGATCCTCCTGCGGGAGTTTCCGGGGTAATTTTCGGCAAGGCACTCTATGAAGGCCGGATTAATCTCAAAGAAGCCATCCGATTATTGGGAGGTGCCGAATGAGTGCCATATCGAAAGATCCGGCCTGGCCGGTCATCGTTCGTATCGACGGAGAGCCGGCATCGGCGGCCATGATGAACCGCAAGGCCTTCCGAAAGAGCATCGAAACCGGTGTTCCCTGGATCGTGCATCCGGAAACCGGCCGGGTTCTGCCCTGGCCCGGGGATACTCGAACAGTTTCATTGAACGAGGCTCCGGGACGTTATGAATTGAGCCTACCAGCAGCAGCCGTCACCGATCCATACGGAGCCGATACACCTCCTGATGTTGATCCCGACGACAGGTTGAGTATGGACGACACCCGGGTGCCGGAAAACGGGGGAGTGAAAGCGGACGGCATCATGGAGAGCCTGTCGGTTCTTATCGCCGAAAGACGGCGGACCATGCCCGAGGGATCCTATACCACGTATCTCTTTGAAAAGGGGCTGGACAAAATCCGAAAGAAAACCGGGGAAGAGGCGATAGAACTGCTCCTGGCCCGGGATGATAAAGATCTGGTTTACGAGTCAGCCGACCTCATCTATCACCTGCTGGTGCTGCTTGAAGCCTCAGGGTTGAACTGGTTTGAGGTTACAGGGGAACTTACGCGCCGGTACGGCGAATAGAGGAAACAAAAGCTTCGGCATCGCCTTCCATTTCGAAAACCATATCTCTGACTTCTCCGGTTACGGACGATTTCCAGCGCAATTCCACAACCGGCGGCTGCCGGAACAGGTTCAGCAAACCCCTTTTCTTCGGTTTGATCCGGAAAATTTCAATCATATCAGCTGGAATCTCAATGGTTTCGTCTTTGGTTCTGCCGCTGCCTTTTTTTCTGCCTGAAAACATGGATGAAAGCCAATTTTCCGATTGGAACGTTTGGAAATACAAGGCCTTTTCCGTCGTGTAGAACAATCCCCACAAGGGCGCAGAGGTATTTTCGCGAATTACCCGGCCCAGCACCTTGGCCAGTACGGGTGTTCCAAGGTCCTCTTCCCGATTTTTCCAGAACTCTTCGGCATCTTCGCCGTCATTTCTTCCGAATAACATGAGGGCTATTCTAACCTCTGTTGAGATCTTGTTCCATCGGAAGAACTAGGACTTCTGCTTGTTGGAAACGACGTCGATGTAAACGGCAATGATGAGGACCATACCCTTGACGATGTATTGCCAGAATATATCCATGTTCATGACGCTCATTCCGTTTACGATGCTGGCCATGATGAGGGAGCCCACCATCGCGCCGATGATGGTACCCTTGCCTCCCATGAGGCTGGTGCCGCCGATGACGCAGGAAGCAATGGTTTCCAGCTCGTAATTCTGACCGGCATTCACCGTACCCGCAGCCACGTATCCGGTGAGGATGATACCCGCCACGCCGGAGAGAACTCCCATGAGCACGTGTACCAGGAATATCGTCTTCTTGATGTTGATGCCCGAGAGCCTTGTGGCCTCCAGGTTGCCGCCCACCGCGTAGGCATATCGGCCGAATCGGGTGTTGGTGGATATGTAGGAAATGAGAAGGGCTACGCCCGCGAGGATGAGCACGGGAATCTGAATGCCCCGGTAACGGTTCATGATAAAGACATAGAGCACGACGATGCCGGAAATAATGGTGGCTTTGAGCACGTCTTTCCACATGGCGGAAATCTCGAAACCGTAGTTCTTCTTCTGATTCCGACCGATAATCGTCGTGAAATAGATGACACCGACGACGATGAGAGCGATGATCCAGCCGAACCCGTTTGAGACGTAACCCTGGGCGATTGACACCAGGCTGCTCTCCATCGGTGAGATTGTTTTTCCCTGGGTGACGCCCAGGACGCCCCCGCGGAATATCTGCATGCCCCCCAGGGTGACGATGAAAGCCGGTATCTTCAGATAGGCGATGAGCGATCCCTGCCAAACCCCGATAATGGCCGCCAGAATCAAGACGGCGATGATGGTGAAAATCGTCGACATGATGCCATGACCTGCCGCTTCCATACTCGGGAAGATTCTGGGCATGAGTTCGTAAAACACTTTAACCTGAAGGAAAGCCGTCACGGCGCTCAGAAAACCCACAACGGAACCGACGGAGAGATCGATGTTTCCAAGGACGATCACCAGCACCATGCCGGTAGCCAGGAAGGAGATGATGGATGCCTGGCGGAACAGGTTGGAGATGTTCCGGGGCTTGAGAAAAATGCCGTCGGTAAGGACCCAGAACAATGCCCAGATGAGGGCCAGGGCAATAAGGACCGTATAATCTTTGAGGCCGTGCCTTATTTTTTTCAGCAGGGCCGAATTCTGTTCAGTTAACATTATTGATTCACTCCTTCAGGCCGCCGCCGTGGCCAGGGCCATAATTTTTTCCTGTGTGGCTTCGTCTACCGGCAGAATTCCCGTAGAACGGCCTTCACACATCACCATGATGCGATCGCTCATACCCAGAACTTCCTCAAGCTCGGACGAGATCATGACAATGGACACGCCCCGTTCCACGAGATCGTTCATCAGCTTGTAGATCTCATATTTGGCACCCACATCAATACCCCGGGTGGGGTCGTCGAGTATGAGGATGTCGGGCTCGGTCATCAGCCATTTGGATATCACAACCTTCTGCTGGTTGCCGCCGGAAAGTTTCTCCACGGGAACCAGGAGATTCGGTGCCTTGATGCGAAGACTCTTTGCGAATTTCCGGCTTTCGTGAAGCTCCTTATTCTTGTCGATCCGCATGAAGCTTGAGAATCTCTGCATGCTCGGCAGGGATATATTTTTTAAAACCGACTGTTCCAGGATGAGCCCCAGGGTTTTCCTGTCCTCGGGTACCAGCCCGATGCTGTTGTTCATTGCGTCCCGGGCGGAGCGGATGTCGATGTCTCTGCCGTTGAGGGTAATCCGGCCGCCGACCTGTTTGCCCAGCTCGCCGAACAGGGAGGTGACAAGCTCTGTTCTTCCCGAACCCATCAGGCCGGCGATACCGAGAATCTCTCCCTTCTTGAGATCGAAGGAGACCTTTTCAATAAGGGTTTTGTCCATGTGTTCCGTACTGAGTACTTTGTAATCCCTGACGGAGAAAATAGGCTCACCGATTTCCACAGAACGTGAGGGAAAGCGTTCGGTCATTTCCCGTCCCACCATCATGGTGATGAGCTTATCGGTATCGGTTTCCGCAGTCGGTATGGTATCGACATGACGTCCGTCCCGAAAAACGGTCACCGTATCGGTGATCTGAAAGAACTCCTCCAGTTTATGAGAAATGTAGAGGCAGGTAACTCCCTTCTCCTTGAGGGTTCTCAGGATGGCATGGAGCATCTTCACTTCGAATTCGCTTAGAGCCGAAGTGGGCTCATCGAGAATGAGTACCTTGGCGTCTTCGCTCAGGGCCTTGGCAATCTCCACCATCTGCTGCTTGCCTACCCCCAGATTCCCGACAGTTTCAGCGAACGGAATATCCAGGCCGTAAGTGTCGAGAAGCTTTTTTGTTTTGCTGTACAGGCTGTTCCAGTTGATGACATCGCCGAATCGAACCGGCTCACGCCCGAGATAGATATTTTCCCCGACAGTGGAAAAGGCATTAAGCGCCAGTTCCTGGTATACGATGGAAACTCCGTGCTCGATAGCCTGTCGGATGGCGCCTTTTTCGAATTTGATTTCTTCGCCGTCCATCAGGATCTTGCCGGTGTAGGTATCATGGGGATACACACCGGAGAGTATTTTCATCAAGGTGGATTTCCCGGCACCGTTCTCTCCGCAAATACCGTGAATTTCACCGCGTTTGACGTTGAAACTCACGTCGGACAGAGCCACGACTCCGGGAAATTCCTTGGTGACATTATCTATTTCGAGAATGTAGTCATCGGACATCGGATCTTCCTCTCGTCAGATTGTGAAACAAGTGAAAAACGGGGGCCGCTTCGCTGGGAAACGGTCCCCGAAAGAATGATAGGATTATATCGTTAAATCCTGAAAAACTACGGGCGAGGAGGCCGATCAGCTTCGGGAATGTCCCGGTAAACCTCATCGTAAGGCTGGAAGCCGGTAAGGATAACCTCTTCATACACGTTACTGGCATCAACCTGGACAACGTCGAGGAACAGACAGGGGACGGAACCCTTGAGAGAATCGTCCAGAGTCAGTTCAGCGAGGGTGAAACTGGTCAGGCCGGAGACGGTTTCGCCCTTAGCCAGGGCAACAGCCATATCCATAGCCATGGGGGAGAGTTTCCGGACATCTTTGAAGACAGTCATGGTGAGCTCGCCTTCAACGATGGACTTGCAACCCGCAAGGGTAGCGTCCTGACCTGAGATAGGTACCTTGCCTGCCAGACCCTGGGCTTTCATGGCTTGAAGAGCACCGAGAGCGGTACCGTCATTGGATGCTACGATAGCGTCGACGTTGTTACCCTGAGCGGTGAGAATGTTCTCCATGTTTTTAAGGGCATTTGCGGGATCCCAGTTCTCGACCCACTGATCGGCAACGATCGTAACCTTGCCGGCATCGACAAGTTTCTGAACAACTTCCATCTGGCCCTGGCGGAACAGAGTTGCGTTGTTGTCGGTGGGACTTCCGCCGAGCATGACGAAATTGCCGCTGTCAACGACTGCGGTGACACCGCGGCCCTGGGCCCGGCCGACTTCGACATTGTCGAAGGACAGGTAGGCGGACAGGTTGGCGGATTTGATCAGGCGGTCGTAAGCGATGGTGGGAATGCCTTCGGCTGCTGCCGCGTCAACGGCGGAAGCTGCTGCATCTCCATCCTGAGCGATGATAATTAGGACATCGGCACCCTGGAGAATCATGTTTTCGATCTGGTCGTTCTGCAGCTTGGGGTCCTGGTTGGCGACCTGAGTGATCACCTGGACTCCGGCTTTCTGGCCGAGTTCGGTCAGCAGAGCGGCCTCACGGGGCCAGCGGTCGGTGGAGTAGTCCGAGAATGACACACCGACGACGATGGTATCGTCAGCCGATACCGCACCGGAGTCGCCACTGGCGAATGCCATGGTGCCGATGAGAGATACGATAAGAGCGAGTAAGAGAAAGCGCTTCATTGAAGCCTCCTTTTCGATTTCCAATGTTACATACAAATATTGTGCCAAGTTATCCTTATTCGTGAAATATTATACATGTTCTTCAACTATAAACATTTACAGTTAATTGAGCCGGCCCGGTTGTGGGAAACAAGCCGGTATGATGTGCAATTACCGCCACATAGCTGCATCAATGTGTACAAGCGTGCACATCGGATCATGAAACCGGGGTTGTTCTTTCTCCCCGAATCTTGCTTTTTCATTCCGTCGGCGGGATACTGTGGCCCTGAATGATCTATAAAATACTGATCGTTGACGATGAGCTTGAAATGTGCCTTTCCCTGGCGGAATTGCTCGAATCCCACGGATACCGGGCGGAATATGCCACCGGAACCCGGGATGCCGGTATCGCTCTGGAAAAAGGGCGGTTTGATCTGATTCTTCTTGATATCCGTATGCCTGACGGCAATGGTGTTGATTTCCTGAATGTCATAAAAGACCGGGACCGATCAATTCCCGTCATTATGGTGAGTGCCTTTGCCTCTGTAGAGAATGTCGTGAAAGCCATGAAATACGGGGCGGTTAATTTCTATTCCAAACCAATCGACATGCCGGCTCTTCTGGAAGAAATCGAACGGATTACCTCCGGGAGTTTTAACAGTGACGATACAATCGGAGGATTGGTAACCCTGACCCGGACCCCGAGTATGGAAAGTCTGTTCATCCTGATTGAAAAGGCCGCACCCACCGATGCCCCTGTCATCATTACCGGAGAAAGCGGCACAGGTAAGGAAATGGCGGCCAACACCGTCCATGCCTACAGTCCGAAGAAGGATGCACCTTTCATCAAACTGAACTGTGCCGCCATTCCTGAAGCCTTGATGGAAAGCGAATTGTTCGGTCATGAGCGCGGGGCATTTACCGATGCCCGGGAACGGCGCAAGGGGAAATTTGAACAAGCCAAGGGAGGTACCATTTTTTTCGATGAAATCGGAGACATGAATATCGGGACCCAGGCTAAAATACTCCGCGTCCTGCAGGAGAAGGAATTCGAGAGGCTGGGAGGTTCGGAGACCATTTCCGCGGATGTGAGGGTTCTGGCGGCTACGAACAAGAATCTTCGGGAAATGGTAAAACATGGAAGCTTCAGGGAAGATCTGTACTATCGATTGTCGGTAATCACAATCGAGCTTCCGCCGTTGAGGGATCGCCCCGGGGACCTTCCGGTCCTGACGGAGTTTTTCATAGAGCGCTTCAACAAGCGCTATAACAAGAACATCAAGGGAATCAGTGAGATAACCCGCCGTTTGTTTTCCTCCCATGACTGGCCGGGGAATATCCGTGAGTTGAAAAACTGTATTGAACGTGCGGTGATATTCTGTGACGGGGACTGTATCGATCTTTCGGACTTGCCCAAACAATATGCGGAAGTGGATCTGGAGCGGAGTTTCGTCGGCCGAAGTCTGGATGATGCCACCGACAATATCACCAGAGAGCTGATACAGGATGCTCTGGACCGGTCGAGTGGTCAGAAACAGCAGGCCGCCGAAATTCTCAATATCCATCGAAAAACCCTGTACAACAAAATGAAAAAACTGGGTATGAACTGACAATGGCGGACACCACGCTGCTGCAGATGCGGAACATCCATTATTCCTATGGGGGTTATCAGGCACTGCGCGGCGTGGATCTTGACATTCGCTCTGGAGAAATTCATGCCCTGGTAGGCGAGCATCGGGCGGGTAAGAGCACTCTGATGCGAATTCTCGGTGGAAACCTGGTCCCTCAGCGGGGAGATATCGTCCTGAAAGGCCGTTCCGTGCAGTTCTACTCTCCTCAGGATGCCATGTCCCGGGGCATCGGTATGGTGTATCAGAGCATTATGGTGATTCCCTCGCTCAACGCCATTGAGAACATATATTCCGGGCGGATGCCCGGTGCCTGGCTGGGATACAGGCGATACGGCCACATGCTCACCGAAAGCCGGAAGCTCCTGAAAGAACTCGGGCAGGAGTTTGATCTTCTCACACCCCTTTCGGAATTGTCGGTAGCTCAGCAGCAGATGGTGGAAGTCGCCCGCATCCTCGCCATATCACCGGACATCCTCATCCTGGATGAAATATCCAACCGTATGAAAGACGAGGAACTGGTTCATCTTTTCCGGATATTGGAGGATTTCCGGAAAGCCGGAAAATCCATCATTTATATTACCCAGAATTTCGATGAAATATTCGAATTAGCCGACAGAGTGACGGTACTGCAGGACGGGTACCGTAAAAGTACCGAAACTGTAGCCGAACTGGACCGGATGCGTCTGTATCGTCTGGCATTCGATGCCGTCCTGGAAACTCCGGGAACCCAGAGCCGGGGTGTTCCGGAGGAAGAACGGCAGCTGCTGGCCTTGAGGCGTTACAGCCACAGTCTGATTGAAGACCTGCCGGTGGGTGTGATGATCTTCGATCGGGAAGGGATGGTTTATCAGGCCAATCATTCCGCCGCCGGGATACTCGAAACCGAGCCTTCATTTCTCATCGGCAGGACGCTTGGAGATTTCTCTCTGTCGGAAGACCGGCTCATCAATGATGAAATCCGGACGACCCTTTCCAACCGCGGCAAAGGTGCCTGGGAGGGGGTTTCCATCGGCAGGGCCAAGTTCGTCAAGGCGAGAATCCTTCCCCTCCACGATGAGGATTTCAGCTATCTGGGCGCCCTTCTCACCCTGGAGGATGCATCATTAAGTGCTTCGGTGAAGGAATACCTCACCGAGGCCGAAAAGCACCAATACACCGCGGAGCTCGCCGCGGGGGTCGCCCACGAGGTCAACAATCCCCTGGGTATTATCAATAATTATCTCGAGCTCCTGAAGCTCAAGGAGCGGGACGACGATGACCTGATAAAACTGGATAAAATTCAGAAGGAAATCAGAAGAATTACCGAAATTGTCGGCAGCCTTCTGAGTTTCAGCCGTTTACCCCGGAAAAACGAGGCCGTGGTGAGTCTGGTGGAATTACTGGATGAAGTGCTTCTTCTCCTGGGACACCGATTCGCCGAAAAGAGGATCAAGTTGGAAAAACGATTCCAGACGGATCCCGCTTTGACTAAGGGGGATGAAAATCGGCTCAAGCAGGTGTTCATCAACTTGTTGATGAACAGCCTTGAAGCCGTTCTGGACGAAGGCCGTATCGCAGTGGATATTTCAAAAGCCGGAGAATTCCTGCGGGTGAGGGTGTCGGACAATGGACACGGGATTCCACTGGACCTTGAGGAGTCGGTCTTTCAGCCCTTCTTTACCACCAAGCTGACAAAAACCAATACCGGTCTGGGGCTTTCCATCTGCGATCACATCATCAAGGCTCATGGCGGGACCCTCTCGTATGAAAGTACCCCGGGAGAATGGACCAGTTTTGACGTTTTGCTGCCCCGGACATCTCGACCCTCAGCGCAGGAGCGCGTATGATAGGCCCGGTATGGATATCAACGGAATAGTTATTTCTGAATGGATTGCCAAACTCGGCATCTGGCCCCTCATCGTTCTTCTCGTCCCCAATCTCATGTTCCGCCGCTATGGTCAGTCCGCCGGCAAGAAACGCATGTCCTCCCTCTTTCAGGCCATCGCAGTTTTCCTGATTACCACCATGGCCGCATTCATTGTGGAGCGGGAACTCAGTGACAAATATCTGTTTATCGGTATTGCCGCCGTCGCCGTGCTGCTTTATGTGTTCCGGGAACGAGTGTTTCCCTACAGGCTTTCCTGTATTGAATGTGATGCGCGCCTGGATTTTAAAACAATATATTTCATGGATGACAACCTGTGTACCGACTGTCATTCGAAAAAAGTCGCCAGGGAAGAAGCCGCGGAGGAGAAAGTTGCGGAATCGGCAAATGAAGGGAATTCTGAAGAAACCGAAAGCGATGAAATCAGTAGTGACGAAACGCCTCAAATCGAATCTGAAGACGGTGACGATTAACCACATCGCCAAGTCACCAAATCTCCAGGACACAACACTAACGGCCTGCCAGATTTTCATTGATGGCCCTGGCCGCCCGGCGTCCCTCGCCCATGGCGAGGATGACTGTGGCCGCTCCCAGGACGATGTCCCCCCCGGCATAGACCTTGTCAATCGATGTCTTTCCGGTTGATTCCTCGACGATGATGTTGCCCCATTTGTTGACTTCCAGTCCCGGGGTGGTCTGCTTGATCAATGGGTTGGAAGCATTGCCGATTGAGGTGATGCAGGCATCGCATTCGACAATAAACTCACTGCCTTCTATGGGTAACGGACGCCGCCGGCCCGAATCATCGGGTTCTCCCAGTTCGTAGCGCAGGCATTCGATTGATGTGACACGACCTTCCTCATCCCCGAAGATTTGTGTCGGGCTGGCCAGAAGATCGAAAATCACACCTTCTTCCATGGCGTGGTGAACTTCTTCCACCCGGGCCGGGAGTTCTTTTTCGGTTCGCCGGTAGACGATGTGCACTTCTTCGGCACCGAGACGAACTGCGGTTCGGGCGGCATCCATGGCCACGTTGCCGCCGCCGAAAACACAGACTTTCTTTGCCGAGTACATCGGAGTGTCGGCCTGACCGGTTTGGTAGGCCTTCATCAGGTTGGATCGGGTGAGGTATTCGTTTGCAGAGAAAACGCCGACAAGATTCTCGCCGGGGATGTTCATGAATTTAGGCAGGCCGGCACCGGTGGCGATGTAGAGGGCGTCGTACCCGTCTTCGGCGAGCATATCGGCTATTTTCCGGGTTCGTCCCACGAGAAAGTTGGTTTCGAAATTGACGCCCATGGTGATGAGATTCTCAACGTCCCGCTCGACAATGGCCTTGGGAAGGCGGAATTCAGGGATGCCGTAAACGGTAACCCCGCCGGGCTTGTGGAAGGCTTCGAACACCGTGACTTCATGACCTTCCCGGCGGATGTCGGCTGCCGCGGTGAGCCCGGAGGGCCCTGAGCCGATAACAGCCACTTTTTTACCCGTTGCGGCTGATACGGGGATGGGGGCAACGGCGTTGTGCTCGACTTCCCAGTCGGAAACGTAGCGTTCGATGCGGCCGATGGCCACGGATTTTTCGGGGTCTTTGAGCATCTTACCCACGGTACAGGGGAGCATGCATTGCTTCTCCTGGGGGCAGACACGCCCGCAGATAGCCGGCAGCAGGCTTGATTCCTTGATGACGGTGATGGACTCGGCAAACTCAGCTCTGGCGGCATGGGCGATGAACTTTGGAATATCGATGGATACAGGACATCCGGCTATGCAGGGGGCATTCTTGCACTGCAGGCATCTGAGGGCTTCCACCTTCACCTGGTTCTCGGTGTAACCGATCGCCACTTCCGTCATGTTGGCCCGGCGAATCCGAGGATCCTGAGCGGGCATGTCCTGCTGTGTGATAACCCGTCTTTCCTTAACTGAGAGTTCCCGGTCTCCGAACTCGACCCAGAGTTTTTCGGCATCGACTTCAAGGGATGCGGGTGTGATGTATTCGCTCATTTATTCCCTCCGGAAGTCGCCTCGATTCGGCATTTATGCTCTTCTTCCTGGGGTTTGTAGGCTTTCAGGCGCAGCATCATGTTGTCGAAATCAACCAGGTGACCGTCGAATTCCGGTCCGTCGACGCAGACGAAC
>DAOVYP010000429.1 GCA_030635565.1 Spirochaeta sp.
AAAATTCTGGATACCGCCGGGCAGAAGGGCACCGGCAAGTGGACCGGGGTGAGCGCCCTTGACCTGGGTGTCCCGGTCACCCTGATCGGCGAAGCGGTATTCGCCCGCTGCCTGAGCGCCCTGAAGGACGAGCGGGTTGCGGCTTCGAAGGTGCTGAGCGGCCCGGGCGTGACGTTCGACGGTGACAAGGCGGCCTTTATTGACGACCTCGAACAGGCCCTCCTGGCCAGCAAGATTGTCAGCTACGCTCAGGGCTATATGCTGATGCGTGAAGCAGCGAAGGAGCATGGCTGGAGCCTGAACTACGGCGGTATCGCCCTGATGTGGCGTGGGGGCTGTATCATACGATCGGTGTTTCTCGGAGAGATTAAGAAGGCCTATGATATCAATCCTGACCTGAACAACCTGCTGCTCGCCGATTATTTCAAGGACGCGGTTGAGCGGGTGCAGATGGGCTGGCGGCGTGTAATCGCCAAGGCGGTTGAGCTGGGCATTCCGGTGCCG
Organism: Spirochaeta sp.; assembly: GCA_030635565.1. Taxonomy (GTDB): domain Bacteria; phylum Spirochaetota; class Spirochaetia; order DSM-2461; family DSM-2461; genus UBA2779. The sequence goes on from DAOVYP010000429.1 coordinate 505, forward strand.
GCGATGTCAACGGCCCTGGCCTTCTATGACGGGTACCGGTCGGAACGTCTTCCGGCAAATCTTCTTCAGGCCCAGCGGGATTATTTCGGGGCTCATACCTACGAACGGCTGGATTCTCCCCGGGGTGAGTTCTTCCATACCAACTGGACCGGAACCGTCGGGGATGTGAGCGCGAGTACGTATTCGGTTTAGGAATTCGATTTAGAAATCAGCGGCGGGGCGGTTCTACTTATCGGCTCGCCGCCATTTCAGAATGTGATAATCTCGAAGCCGGATTCGATGTAGCGGCTCATCGAAGGGTGTCCCTTGAGTTCGGAGCAAAGCGGCAGTCCGGCTTTTTTAACATCTTCCAGGGCGTTCATCTGTTTCGCGCATGCCTGACAAACGCAGCTGATGATTCCGGCATCCATCACCCTGTGAAAATTCTCTTTCAGCATCCTGAACATATCAGGATTACCCTCTTCGATACTCTCAAGACCTGAGCCGCCGGAGAGCAGCTTCACGAGTTTAGTCGCGCTGCCTTCAATCACCAGGGCCACCTCGTGCCCCTTTTCCTGTAGTTCCATGGCGTTGATGAGTACATGGATGAAACACATCGGATCGCCGTTGAAAGCAAAAAGTGCCAGTTTTTTCATAATTTGCTCCTGATCGGATTGTAGCGGTTCTTCAGACCTGCCACCACCGGGAGAACAATCGCTATTCAGGCATCAGTGCAGCTTTTTAATCTCATTTCTGAGGATTCGGGAGAGCTTCGCCTCTGACGGGGGAGGGCCGAGATGAACCTTTCTACCGCCGATGAACATGACATCGACCAAACCCCACTCCTCAAGATTCTCCGGTCTTGACGCATCGATGAGGTTCAGGGTGACGGGAAGGCCTGATGCTGCTTTCCTGAGGCGCTCGTAGGCAATTGCCGTCACGGTACAAGCCCCGCTCATGAACGTTGTGGCCATCAGGTTTCCTTCGGCATCCCGGGTCGGGGGGAGCTTGGCAGTTTTCCTCCAGGTTCCACTGTGCTCGGCACCGTCGAGGCTCTTGATCACCAATTCCTGTATACCGGTTTTGTCCGCCCGGCGATAGCCGTTTTTTCTGTACCAGGAGGATTTCATCCAGAACGGAAGACTCAATCCCCAGGCCAGGACGGCCTTGCCGCCCCTACTGATTATGTCCTCTTCCGCTGCGGCAAGAAGGGCTTTACCGATTCCCCGGCCCTGGAAGTTCCCCTGTCCTTTTTTGTATCCATGCACCCAAATACATTGAATAAACCAGATATCGTCGGACGATGTTTTGACTGGTGAGTATCGGCCGGGGTAGTACTGAATCATACCGGCGTACTTTCCATCATCTGTAATCGCCAGTTTCACACCCAGCCGGCCTTCGGCTTTCATCTGTGCGAGCCAGTGAGCTTTGTGATCCCCGGATTCGGCCATCTCATCGGACCATGATTCAAGGCAATGGCAGAATTCCGGTTCGTCCTGTTTCTGAAGATTTCTGATTTCCCATTGCATATCATTCATTTTAATAATTTCAACCGAGGAATGCACGGAGTTTCCAACCCGGAACCGGCGAATCATTACAGACAGCGGTTTGTCCGGTTTTCACATCGTACCGGACCCGATACAATACCAAACCATGGAAAACCTGATACTTCCCCCGAAATACAAAGCGCTACTCGATCCGAAACATACCGAGAGAGCCATACTCAAACTCAAAGATGCCTTCCAGACCAACCTGGCTTTTGAGCTCAACCTGACAAGAGTCACCGCACCGCTTTTTGTGCGTACCGGTACCGGAGTCAACGACGATCTGAACGGTGTTGAACGTCCTGTTTCTTTCCAGATCGGCCATATGAACAACGAAGAAGTGCAGGTGGTGCAGTCCCTGGCCAAGTGGAAGCGTATGGCCCTGGCAGACCTCGGTTTTCAGACCGGTGAGGGTCTCTATACCGATATGAATGCCATCAGACCTGACGATCCTGTGGACAGTACCCATTCCATCTATGTAGATCAGTGGGACTGGGAGATTTCAATCACAAAGGAAGACCGAACCATTGACTTCCTGAAGTCCACCGTACGAATTATCTACGATGTGATTCGCCGTACCGAGCGGTTTATCGGCCATGAGTATGATGAGCTGCAGTCTTATCTTCCGGATGAAATTCATTTTATTTTTGCGGAAGATCTTCTTCGTAAATATCCTGATCTTTCACCCAAAGAACGGGAATACAAGGTTTGTAAAGAGTTTGAAGCGGTATTCGTCATCGGTATCGGCGGCGAGCTTGCAGACGGTTCCATTCATGACGGCCGGGCCC
>DAOVYP010000511.1 GCA_030635565.1 Spirochaeta sp.
CATAACCAGCGCAGCATCGCCGTCATAGGATGCGGTGTGCAGGGCGTTTCCTCCCAGACATGGTAAGGGTAATACTTTTCCTTCTGCGGTGATGGCCATTTGAGACCACCGAAGATCCGAATCGGCAGCATAGCAGAACTTCAACACGTCCCCGGGAAGTGGAAGATATCCTGCTATACGAGCTTGTCCAGTTCCATATTGTTCATCGAGGCTGGTTTGCCAGTCTGAGAGATCAGCATTATACAAATATCCGATATCCTTCCCCCTGACCACCAGGCGAAGTCCATCTTCAGGCCGGAAGGCATAGAGCCCTCTGGGACGGAACTTCCCAGTCCCTTCAAACAGAGGAGAAGCACGCCGGGCGTGATAAAACACAACCGACCGGCCGTTGTCAGATATCGCAAGGTTGTATCCGCCTCCAAGGGCCCCTATCAGACGTCCTTTATTTCCGTCTTCATGATCGACGAAATACAATTGGTTGATTCTTCTGGTGCCGCCGAAGACCCCCATTCCCACACTATAAACTTCAAAATCAACATAATAGTGATCTGAAATTCTGTCACGTCCAGAATTGACGAGAACACGACAACTGCTGAGTCCAAGGAGCGACATAAGGAATATAAAAGCCAAGGTGTACCGGCGAAAATATTGCTTCCGGGGATGAATTTCCATTAAAGTACTCCTTCAAGGGCAGATGAGACATCCCTTTGAACAGCTGATTATTTTAATACATTACAAAAACATTAGCCACTCAACCGGTACATGCAGCACTATCATTCGGTATCGGGCTTAAGCGAACCGGGAAGGACTTCCAACCCTTATGAGATTGAGACGATGTGTGATGCATGCCGGAATCTCATCAATCCGATGGGTAACGTAGATAATATCGGTGGAAGACGCCGATCCGATTCTCTCCACCGCAGTGAGGATCTCAGCTCTGCGGACGGGATCGAGACCCTGGCAAGGCTCGTCGAGGATGAGTACCTTCGGCTGTTTCACCATTGCGCGAGCTATCAGGATGAGGGTGCGCTCCCCGGACGACAGCCTGTCGAATCGAGTAACTCCGAGATTTCCGATGCCCAGTTCCCCAATCAGCTCGTCGAACCGGTTCTCCTGCTCAACTGTGGTATTTCGATAGAGACCGATTGAGTCGTAAAAGCCGGAAATCACAACGTCGTGTGCCGTAATCGAGGAGGTGTAGCGTGCCTGCAGATGCGGGGTGACATAGCCGATTTTCGTCTTGATGTCCCAGATGCTTTCGCCGGAACCGCGCTGCCTGCCGAAGAGCCGGATATCGTTTGTGTAGGCCTGCAGGTTGTTGCCGCAGATAAGATCGAGCAGGGTGGTTTTCCCGCAGCCGTTCGGTCCGGTAATGCACCAGTTCTCTCCGCGACGCATCACCCAGCTTAAGCCCCTGAGCACAATGTAACCGTTGTAATGGACTGATATCCGCTTCATTTCTATCAGCGGCTCACCACTTCTTCGGACGGCATGCCCTGAACCTGTCGATTGAACCCGTCCCGTCGAAATAGCCGGATTAAAGCCGGGAACCTTTGGGCCGCCTGATCTCTTCACGCGCCCGGTCTCCACCAGACGACCGTCGTGAAGGGCTGCGTAGCGAGAGATCGGCATGACAATTTCATCTTCGCGATGTGTGGCCAGTATCAGCGTTGTGGTGGACCCCAGAATCTCCGGGAGTGTGTGGGCAAACCACTCCCGGGACTCCGGATCCAGACCGTCAAACGGTTCATCCAGGAGCAGAAGATCGGGACACCCGGCCACCCCGGCAACAAGCATAACCTTCTTCATCTCGCCGGTGGAGAGTGTTCTCACCGGCCGATCGAAAAGAGAAGTGATTTTCAGGCCATACGCAAGTTGAGTAACCAGTCCGGAGTTACTGATGCCTGCGGCATCATCCGGTCCACGGTGCTCAATTATCATCCTCGCAGTCGTGACCGGGTACGCCGAGGTGATCGGAGACCAGAGGATCTGCCGTCTTGCGTCGTCCTGCAGGTAGATGCGGTACTGTTCAGGTCCGACGAACCCAACCCGCAGACCGATACTGCGCTTCACAATCCCTGCTACGACAGGAGTCTTTCCTGTGATTGCATTGAGCAGCGTGGTTTTGCCGGCGCCGTTCGGGCCGA
>DAOVYP010000506.1 GCA_030635565.1 Spirochaeta sp.
AGACCGTACATGGAGTAGAGGATGCGGCGATGGACGGGCTTGAGGCCGTCCCTCACGTCCGGGAGTGCCCGCTGGACGATGACGCTCATGGAATAGTCGATGAACGACTCCCGCATCTCATCCTCGAGAAGGCGGGTCAGAACCTTCTGCCCAGCACCCTCCACTTCCTCAACTCCACCGTTTTCCAAGTTCTCCATACACTTCCCTGATCAGATATGTGAAGGGCCTGGCAGAATGCACTCTTCCCGTCCCTCGGAAGGGATCACGGGGCTCCCGTCAGACCATGCCATCCGCACTTCTTGCACTTCCGATGGGTGAAACGTTCACTCAGTACCCACCCAAGGAGCTTATGTCGCAGCCGTCTCTTTACCCGGTCAGCGTTCACGCCACAATGAGGACACTCTTTTCCCCGGCCGAGAAACCCCGAATACGCTCGGGCCCAGAGATCCAGGACGAGAAGACCGGAACCAAGGATCACCATCCCCCCACCCACGAAGAAACGGGTAAGGGAAGCGTCAGGCTCCGTGCCGGACACGAGCTGGAAATAGACCTTCAGAACCTGGTTCAACCCGTAGGAGACGGCTCCTGTAGCCAATTCGACTCCCAGGGAAGTACCGAAAAGCCGGAACTCCAGATCGTGGACGGCGATGGCGTTGCCACCCAGGAATCCTCCGACCCACCCGTCACGAACCAGAGCCGCCAGGGCATCGGCACCGCCGGTATGGACCACCACCGGCCCGGCGACGACAACGATTTTTCCGCCCTTCGCACGAAGCTCCCGCATCAGGGCGGCGATCTTCTCCGCGGACTGGGTTGCATTCCTTTCCGAGGAGACGTCGTTGTTCATGAAAGCAAAGGTATCGGCACCGCCCCACACTTCCGGGGGGTGGACCCGTACGGAGGAGGCACCGACAAGAACCAAATCTCCCCTGCGTAAATCACGCAGTTTGACGCATACCGGGCCGTCATGACGCTTAACCACGGCAGCATCCATCCTCTGGCCGGTTACAAGCCGCCATCGACCATCGGTAAACACCTCCGTCTTATGGTTCGTTGTGGAGTAAAACCCGTCAGGGGCAGCTTTGTCCCGGGTGACTTCATTCCACTCGGCTTCACTCTCCCCAACGGCGCTCACACCGTAAGTGGTCAGTTTGGCGGCGGTGGACTCAAGAAGGTCGTCACTGCCGGCTTTAAGGAGGATGCGCATCTCGGATTCATTTTCCGGAGTTTTTCCGACGTCGAAACGCGTGATTTCATAGTCGGCACCTTCCTCGATGATGAGGTTGAGGATGACGGTGAGGAGACCGGAATCGATGAGATGTCCGGTGTATATCAGGTTCTTGGTTACCATGGGAAATCCTTACGCATCCAGTAGTAAGATGAACCCGGCGGATAGTCCTTCAGTTTACCGACAACGACGTATCCGTGTTTGTCATAGAACTTTTTTGCCTGGAATTCAAACGTGGTCAGATAATATCTCCTGCAGCCTCGCTTAATGGCCGTTTTTTCGGCCTTTTCGAGAATTACCGATCCGATTCCGGTTCCTCTGATTTCCTCGGGTAAAAAGAAATCATCGATATCCAGCCAGTCCCAGTATGTGCTTGCAGAAAGTCCTCCCAGAGTTCGGCCATTTTCACCCCTCAATATGATGTTCAAAGGTATGAATGATCCCGGCTTTCTGACTTCGAGATGAAATGGTGAATTTACATTATTGAATTGCTTTATTTGTTTATGGATGAATTTTTCGAACTCCCGGTCCTTTTTATCGGAAACTGTTATTTCTGTTTTCATGATTTGTCTCCCGGCTCCAAAGGAGCTCGATGAGCGTTTTTTCTATTGCTTCCCATTCAAGGTGTCCACATACAATTCGATGAATTCTTCAAGCCTCTTGCGACGGTACTGCATCACCCAGCGGGGATGGGGCAGCGGTTCAACCCTCTCGAAGAAACCGTGGCGATCGTTGAATGTCTGCAGCTGCTTGAAGTTGGCGCCCTGTCCCATGCTGAAAGCCACCCGCCGGTCGGCACCGGCTTCGAGCTGGAGGGTCATGGCGTCGGCCATCCAGGAGTCCAGCTGTTCGGGCATACCTTTTACATCGTAGTAGTTCAGATTTTTCCCGTCCCGGATGTAGCCGACAGGGCTCAGGGCCGTGATATAGAATC
>DAOVYP010000112.1 GCA_030635565.1 Spirochaeta sp.
GTAGTAGTCGATGGAGAATGTCTGGGCGGAGAAGCTCTTATGACAGGATTTGCAGAGAAATCGGGGCACCATTCCGAAGGCTAAAGTGAGATAAGGGGTGATTTTCCGGTACCAATTGGTGGTGGAGGGCTCTGGAAAGTGGGTACATTCAGTGTTAGGGCAATGGGATGGGGTGAACATAGACATAACTCCTGTAATGAATTGGGTGCTCATACAGGAGTTATGACTGCGTGAATGGGGCTACGGCTTCAATTGTGACAAGGTGGGGGACACTCTATATCGGTCAAACACCTCAATGGGTTCTTGCCTTTCACTGCCGCGATTTCCTCGATAGGATGTACTTAGAGGGGTAATTGCCGAATGAGCCGTTCACGCATTCTCGCTATCGCATCCGGTAAGGGGGGAGTAGGCAAAACCCTTACATCGGTGAATATCGCCCTGACCGCCGCACGGGAGGGTGTCCGTACGGCGCTGGTGGATGCAGACCCGCTATCCAATGTCATGACCATGCTGGATCACCCTCTGCCGGAACGGGCGCTCCCCGATAAACTGGACGATCCTGAATCTCAGGCATTCATCGTGGCCCCCCGTTTTGAAGTACTGTTTCCTCAAGCCAAGAAATCCGCAGACCAGGCGGCGGGGCTGGTGATGGATCTTCTGACCGACCATCGCTCATGGCTGTATGAGCGGTACGGACTCGTCATCATCGATATGCCCGCCGGTGCCGAATCCGATACATATTTCCCCTATTTATCGATGGCCGATGCCCTGCTCCTGGTGACAAATCCGGAACCGACGGCCCATGTAGCCGCCGGAACCCTGCTGAAGAACATCAGAAAAAGCTGGGACAAACGCCCTGTATATCTCTGGCACAACAAATACGTGCCCAGACCGGAAGAAGAATTCGATCCCGACGATCTGATCGGGAACTACAACCGAAACGTCGACAAATCCGACAGGATCGAGCCACCTGAACTCATCCCTGTCGCATTCGTGCCGCCGGATCCGACCCTTGACCTCACCAAAGCTGATCCGCCGGTCCTGGTGGATCTTCACCGATCCATGGTCGACACACTGGATGGTCTTGCGGATGCCGCCCTGCCCCCACTCCCCTCTCCTGGAAAATCCGGATTTCGCTCTTCGGCTCTTGTCGCCTATTTCCTGAGAAAAACCGCGGGAAATGAAAATCCCGATACCTTAATCGCAGATCTGGAAAAGTTCCTCGGTGCTGAGAAACTTCCCGATGAAGTCAGGAAGGAACTTCGAAGCTGGCTGGTTTCAACCGGCAGCTCACCTCTGCGAAGACAGGTAATTCAGGCCGGGGAAGTGGTCAATCTGTATATTGGCGATCTTGAAACCAAAGACAGAACCTTCGCTTCGCCTGCTGGTCCGGTTTCTCTTAAAGCTGTGGACCGGGAAATTGCTCCCCTGCTGAAAAGCCTTTCCTGCCTGCCGTCGAACTCACCTCTTCGGAAAATGGCCGGTCTGCTGCTGTTTCGCTACACTCTGGTTAAACTGTTCTCCAGCGAAGCGGCACAAAAGGTGATATTCACCTTCCTGCCCCGAAGGGATGAAAAAGGCCAATCGGTACGGGATCGACACAGACAAATTGTCAGGCTCATCGGCAAGGATGCCGCCTACCAGGAGCGGTATTTCGCTCTGGTGAAGAAACTGTATCCCGTCATGAGCCGGCAATTGAATCATCTGGTGAACACATTCGGCCTGCAAAGCCTGTTATTCAGAGATGATGAAGGTTCGGTGGCCCGGAACGCCTATGCCAGGCTCTTCAATGCCACCATGTATGAAATAATCAACAGCGGACTGGGCGTCGTGGCCGGTTTTCGTTTCAGACCTTCATCAAGAGCTTTCAGAAAAGGTTTCGATGAACTGAAACGCCACCTTGTCCAGCCCCGGACCGCCTGAGTATCATAGGCGTCATGAATATCATCGATCGGGCCCGAAAGGCCCGGGACGCCGGCCGCCTCATATTATCCCGAAGCGCCGAGTCACGTACCGCAGCCCTGAAAGCCGTTCGTCAGGCATTATATAATCATTCCGGAGAAATATTCGCCGCCAACAGGATCGATCTGGACCGTTCAGCCTCGGAGGGACTGGCCGCCCCCATGATGAAACGCCTGATGTTTGATGAAACAAAACTGGTACGTGTCTGTGAGGGAATCGAAGCTCTGGAGCAATCTGATGATCCCATGGGTCGGATTCTGGAAAAACGTAAGCTTGATAAAGGGCTCATCCTCAGCCGTATTGCCGGTCCCATCGGTGTTATCGGCATGATCTTCGAATCTCGTCCGGATGCCCTTGTTCAGATCGCGACACTTTGTCTGCGGTCCGGGAATACAGTTATACTCAAGGGCGGTTCCGAGGCACTGGAAACAAATCGTATCCTCACCCGCATCATCGCCGATGCCTCTACCGGATTGGAACTGCCCGACGGCGGCCAGCCGAAAGGCTGGATACAGCTGGCGGAAACCCGTGAGGATGTCAGGGAGATGCTGTCCCTGGACCATCTGATCGATCTCCTCATACCCCGGGGATCCAATAATTTCGTCGCCCGCATCATGAGGGATTCCTCCATACCGGTGTTGGGTCATGCCGACGGAATCTGCCACGTCTATCTCGACGCGGCGGCCGACCCCGGGAAGGCCGTCCCGATTGTCCTGGACTCTAAAATGCAGTACGTGGCGGTTTGCAATGCCGCTGAAACTCTGCTGGTTCATTCCGATGCGGCGAAATCACTACTTCCTCTTATCCTGGACAGCCTGAACTCAGCCGGATGCGAACTGCGGGGCTGTGAACGCACCCGGAGCATTATCGATGTCAAAGCCGCCTCTGCGGAAGACTGGGATACCGAATACCTCGATGCCATACTTTCGATCAGAATCGTGGACAACCTTGATGAAGCCATAGAACATATACACAAACACGGATCCGGACACACCGAAGCCATCGTCACCGAGGATAAACAAGCCGCCGAAGCGTTCCTGGCCCGAGTGGATGCCGCCGATGTCTTTCATAACTGTTCTACCCGCTTCGCCGATGGATTCGTATTCGGCCTGGGTGCGGAAGTAGGAATCTCAACCGGAAAAATTCATGCCCGCGGTCCCGTGGGCGTTGAGGGTCTCCTGAGTTATCGGTGGCAGCTCAGGGGTTCGGGACAGGTTATTGCCGATTACAATGAAGGACGGAAAACCTTCATCCATAAAAAGTTATGAGAAATTTCAGCGATATCGGCCGAATCGTCGTCAAGGTCGGGACAAACGTCCTGGCCCCGGGAGGTATTCCCGACGAGAAACGGATTGATGAGATTGCCGATGATGTCGCTGCTTTAAGAAAGCGCGGACTGAGTCCCATTCTGGTAAGTTCCGGTGCCATCGGATTCGGTGCCATTGCTCTGGGACTGGAACAGAGACCGAAAAAAGTGGAGATGAGACAGGCCTGCGCCGCTGTCGGGCAGCCCATTCTCATGGAACACTGGCGGAAAGCACTGGGCAAACGGGGCATCACAGCCGCCCAGATCCTTCTGATACGGGAAAGTTTCGATGACCGTCGCTCTTATTTAAATCTGCGCAATGCGGTGGAAAACCTTCTGGCCATCGGCGCCGTTCCTATCCTGAATGAGAACGACAGTGTATCAACGACGGAAATCGGTGATCTTTTCGGAGATAACGACTCACTGAGTGCTCATGTGGCCAGTAAACTGGACGCCGGGCTGCTGGTACTCCTCACAGATATCGATGCCCTTTACGACCGCGACCCCCGGATTCATCCCGATGCCGAACCGATGCGGCTGGTTGAAAAGATAACCGACAGCATCAGATCCGCTGCAGGGAAAGCCGGAAGCGAACATGCTACCGGAGGGATGATTACAAAGATACAGGCCGTGGAAGTGGCGGCAAGGGCCGGATGCAGAACGGTATTGGCCGACGGACGTCAGAAGAATGTTCTGAATAGGATATTCAAAGGAGAAGAGATCGGAACCTTGTTTCTGGCCGGCCCGAGGATGGGAGCCAGGGCCCGCTGGATTCTCGGTGCACGCCCCAAGGGCGGCATCTCTGTCGATGATGGCGCCCTGGCCGCCCTGGAGCGGCGGAAAAGCCTCTTACCGAAAGGTGTTACCGGAGTCGAAGGAGTTTTTGGAATCGGCGACGTTGTCCTTATTGATTCCCGTTATCATGCGGTGACATCCATGGGAAGCGAAGAAATTCGCCGGATTATGGGCCGCCATTCAAGAGATGTCCAAACTGTCCTGGGACAGGGTAGACGCGAAGAAGTAGTGAGAGCCGAAGATATCGTGGCACTTCATGAGTAGTTACCAGATGCCGGATGATCAGGCATGGAAAATCCTGATTGTCGATGATGAACAGGAAGTTCATATCCTTACCCGTACGGTTCTCAAGGATGTCATTTTCGACAACAAAGCTCTGGTTTTCCTCAGCGCTTACGACAGTAAAAGCACGAGGAAAATCCTCAGGGAAGAATCTGATATCGCTATCATCCTCATGGATGTCGTCATGGAAGAGGACGATACCGGTTTGGAACTCATCCGTTATATCCGCGAAGAGCTCGGCAACAGGCTGACGCGTATCATTCTGCGTACCGGCGCCCCCGGGGAAGCACCGGAAAGACGCATCATCGTTGATTATGAAATCAACGATTACAAGGAAAAAGTCGACCTGACTACCCCGCGCCTTTTCACATCAATCATCAAGTCCCTGAGAAATTACAGGGACCTGATAAGTATGGGAAATATCAACAGGGAACTTGAAGGGAGCCGGGAGAGACTCACCAGGGTAATCAAGTCTTCCTCCGAGCTCTATGTATCCAGAACACTGGATACGTTCGTTAATGATCTGATTGTTCAGGCCGCCGCCATGCTGAACCGACAGGGTAACGTATTGCTCATGCAATCGGCGACAGATCCGGTTTTCTATACCGAAGGAAAATGGATTGAAGGTAAATCGGCCGAGGATTTCCTAGCGCCTGCAGTAATCCGAACATTGGAAAACTATGATGAATCATCTGCATACCTGGAAGGTGATTTTTTTATCGGCAGACTCACGTCCTTCGACAATACAGCGCTCTACCTGATATCCGACGGGTGCGCAAACGTTTCGGAAGACGAAATGCAGATGATGGAGATTTTTTTCAGCAACGTGAATATCGTTTACAATAATCTCTCCCTGAAGGAAGATTCCCAGACCACCCAATCGGAAATGATCGGTCTGCTGGGCGATGTCATCGAAAACAGGGATTCTGAATTACTTGGACATGTATCCCGGGTCAGTGAATACGCTATATATCTGGCACGTAAGCTTGATTTTCCTGAAGAGGATATCATCATACTTCGGGATGCCGTATCGATGCACGACATCGGAAAAATCGGCATCTTCGATTCCATCCTGAACAAACCTGGTCGATTGACTCCTGAAGAGTTCGAGGAGATGAAGAAACACACCGACATCGGATATGAGATTCTTCGTTTTTCATCGAGGAAACTATTTCAGATGGCCGCTATTATCGCCCGGGAGCACCATGAACGGTGGGATGGCAAAGGTTATCCGAGAGGGCACGCCGGGGAACAGATACACCGCCTGGGTCGCATCTCATGCATCGCGGATGTCTTCGACGCACTGTCCAATGACAGGGCTTACAGAAAGGCCTGGAGCTTCGAAAAGACAATTCAGTTCATTAAGAATGGCAGGGGAACCCAATTCGATCCACTCATGGTTGATCTTTTCCTGGAAGATCAGGATTGTATCAGGGAAATCAAGGTCCGGGGCATGGACTGACAAAGGATTATCACTGTGGCAAAGCGAATTGATCTGGATAAAACAGGACTGGTGGAGATAAGAGGTAAGGGATTGATCCTCAATGTAACCACCGATGATCAGGAGAGAATCCTCATCAGGGCGGAATCGGAAGAGGGGGGATACCGTATCAGAATCAAAGTCCACGAAGATGATCCGGGTATCATCACATACACTCTGGGTGAAGTCCTGGGTGGTCCGAACCTGTCCATCGTCAAGTAAAAACCCGTGCCACTAACGCCGGAGTAATGTTCGATATTTTCTTCGATGGGTACGGGTTTTGAAAACAGGAAGCCCTGGAAATACCGGCATCCTTTTTCGTTCAGATCAGCCGGTTGATTGGGCATTTCCACACCTTCGGCCACATTTTCCATTTTAAGATTCCCGGCGATGGAATTATCGAGTTAATCAGCGCCTCATCACTACTGTTTCTTGATATCCCTGAAATAAACCGTTTATCAATCTATATCTTGTCCAGAGACAGATTTTTGAGATAACTCAGTGATGAATCAAATCAATACCGGCAGGAATACACCAAGAGAGATGAGAGTGAGATAAGCAGCGACAGGCATTGAAATATCAGCATCCCCCGGAAATCATTGCAGTCTTAATTATCGGCAGGCTGAAATATAGAAATTCATCTTTTCAATCTTATCAAAATGACATGGCACATGAATTATCTATTAACTAGAATTATGGAACATCATCGTTAACATTTTGGAGGAACAAGTCACTATGTATCGCAGATTCATTTTATTGATCCTGATACTCCTGCTTCTGGCAGCTGCGGCAGGCGCCCAGACTCGATGGGACGAAACGCCACGGGTCGGTATTGCCGTAGAAGATAAATCCAGCGCATCACTGGTCAATCTGGCCGCCATCGGCGTTGGGGATGCCACCGGAATCGGATGGTCCGGCTATATGGACGGCTCAGGTGATATGGATCATACAGTAAATCTGACCCTTGGCTGGCTGGCCTACAATTACAGACAATTCAACAACACAGACAATCATGAAATTGGCCTGGGGTTCCCCTTGTACGACGGATTGTACCTTGGAACCAGCATCCGGTGGACACCCAAGCTGGGCGCCGGGTGGAACACCCACCTTCTTTACCGTCCATATACCTGGCTCTCGTTCGGTATCAAAGGCGAATCTCTGAACAACAATCCCTGGATGGATTGGGGGGCGGGATTCAGACCGCTGATGTTCAGCGATGCCTGGCGCAGCCGACTTACCCTGTTCTATGACGGCAGGATCAACAACCTGGGACGTTACGACAATATCGCCACCGGACTCAGGATGATGCCCATCGACGGACTGGAATTGTACGGTCA
>DAOVYP010000505.1 GCA_030635565.1 Spirochaeta sp.
ACCCCCGACGAAAGTGCGTTCAAGGTGGTGGAAATCGTCGACACACCGGGACAGAAAACCATAGATGAAGTGTCCTCATTTCTGGGTGCCGAACCATCCGGATTTCTCAAGAGCCTTGTATATGATGCCGACTCCAAACCCGTTGTTGTGCTCATCGCCGGAAACCGGGATGTTAATGAGTCCAAGCTGCAGGCCGAACTGGGATCCGGAATACTTCGTCTGGCTTCAGAATCCATGGTTGAGAAAACCGTGGGGACCCTGCCGGGTTTTGTCGGTCCCGTGGGTCTTACTCCGGATATACTTGTCGTTGCCGATCTCTCCGTCGGAAGCGGTATCAACTGGATCAGCGGCGCCAATGAACCCGACAAGCACATCAGGAATGTGAACCTCGGCCGGGATTTCAAACCCGCCCGGATTATTGATATCGCATTCGCCTCCCCGGGAGATACCTGTCCCCGCTGTGCTGACGGAAAACTGGAAGAGCACCGGGGAATCGAAGTCGGCCAGGTTTTCTACCTGGGTACCAAATATACAAAACTCATGGGTTGTACCTATCTGGATGAGAATGGAGAGGCCCGGCCCGCCGAGATGGGATGCTACGGCATCGGAGTGGGACGCACCATGGCAGCCGCCATCGAGCAGAATCATGACGAAAACGGCATTATCTGGCCCGTCCCCATCGCTCCCTGGGAAGTTATTGTGCTTCCCCTTCAGCTGAATGATGAGTCTGTTTCAGCCGCTGCCGAAACGATCTACGAAAATTTCCGTCTTGCCGGTATCGATACGGCTATCGATGACAGGAATGAAAGAGCCGGATTCAAGTTCAAGGACGCGGACCTAATCGGTTATCCCGTTCAGGTTGTGCTTGGCGGCCGTTCTGTCGCCGCAGGTAAAGCCGAAGTGAAATTCCGGGCAAGCGGAGAAAAGACTGAAATGCCGCTTGATGATGTCGTTGTCACGATCCGTGACTGGATTCTTGAACGCCGCCGGGGAGAATCCTGACCTGTCGGGGGCGGATAGACCGCCCACTTCGTGCTAGACTGGTATCGTGAACCGATTATTGCCGATAGTATTGTTGATCCTCGCCCCCTCAGGTGTGATTTACGGTCTCGACTGGCAGGCCGTGGATGTGGACATCGCATTCACATTTCAGTACAATGCCCAGATCGACACGGCTCCAGAAGGAAAACAGCCTTCTAAATTCATGTTCAATCCCGGAGCATCGTTCTATGCGGACTGGAATGGAGAACCCGGCGGCTGGTATTTTCGTCCCGGCGGCTGGTTTTCCTGGAATATCGAAGAGGTTTATCAGGGTATTGCCCGTCCCTGCGGCGAAGAACAGTTCAGTCATATGAAAGTCCTCGGCCTGATGGGAGACGCTCATTTCGGCTACGTTTTCAAGGCAGGTACCATCGATATAGGCGTTCAGGGCGGTCCGTCTCTTTATCTTCGCTTTCCTCTCTGGACGGCACAGGAGGGCGATGCGGTTCCGGCTGATTTCTGGAAGTCCTATTACGGTTCGATGCAATTTCTGCATATCGGAATTGCATCCTGGGCCGCCATACCCATTTCCGAGACCATGGATTTCCTGGCCGGTCTTCGTTTCTACCAGCCGGTATCCAATTTATGGACCGACGCACCCTTTGCTCACGGGATTCAGATCGCGTTGACGGCATCATTACGATTTGCCGCATTCGGTGAATAAAAGCTGTAATTTTCCGGTGAGGTGTCCCGTTAATTCACATTCATGATCAGCACCAGGGGGGATTGTCCGTGAGCATGGAGAAAAGATACCCGAAGTTCGTCGGAACGTAGCCTGAAAGGCGAGTACCGCTAGACCGGAGTTCCTGGATAAATTTAGGCCATTTTCCGCGTTATCTCTCTATAGGCAAAAGAGATATCAAAGATTTTGATCTTTTTTCAGTGCAGTTACGTACCCATGTATCATGCATATTAAGATATTGACATCAAATTATATAAATAGTATAATCCAGACATGTATATCGATATCGTCCCTAACCGTAAGTCTCCGCCGGCGGTTCTGCTCCGGAAGTCCACGCGTGAGGGCGATAAAATTGTCAAAACAACCATCGCCAACCTCTCAAGCTGCCCCCTTGAGGCCATAAAAGCATTCCAAATGGCGCTTAAGGGAATTCAGATGGTACCCAAA
>DAOVYP010000567.1 GCA_030635565.1 Spirochaeta sp.
CCCGAGATAGAAAACGGTATTGCAGCCTGCCTCGTACTGGGCGCGGGCCCAATCGATGCTGAAATCCGTGGCGGCCTGGCAGATTTCGTCCACCCATTCGGGATCTTCCACACAATCAAGGGTTAAACTCGAGACATCACGAAACAGAATGTTGGCTGCGCATATCCCGGTGTAATAAGCCGGTGCAATCGGGTAGTCATCCCCGAGTTCCCGGCAGACGATTCTGAGCGCCTTGAGGGCGTCCGGCATCCGATCGTCTTTCAGGGGATCGAGGGGGAGCTTTTTCTTTACCTCGGCCCAATCCTCCCGTTTCTGGATGGGGGGGACTTTGATCGAAACGCTGACCCCGAATTTTTCCGGAATTTCAAGTACGCCGCCTAAGGTCGGAACACCAAACCCATGGTCCATGTAGGTTCCAAAGCAGAGGTCATAATCGTATTTCTTGATATTGGTGGTAAATGCCTCCACGACCTTGTCCACGTCCATCGTGGTCTGGGTGGAGATATCCGGCAGGCCCCAGCCCATGTCAAAAATCGCCTGGGCCATTACACGGGGAAATACAGGAATCACGTCGGGCTGCTCCATATTGAAGACCGCTTCCATCCTCTCCTTTTTGTTCATTTTTTACTCCTTTCAAGATGTTCTCTGAAATTATTTGTCCGCTGCTTCGGTCCCCTGAATTTTGCAGGGGGTAAATTCATGGGTATCGAGTCCGTCTGCGATCATGATAAAGAACCCCGCATGCGCCTCCACCGACTGATCCTGCACCGCTGTAACGGCGGCCATGAGATAGGCCCCGATATCATCGATATCCCCCTCTCCGGTCCATGGCGGCAGATCGATATCATCAAGATTTCTTTGAGCAAGGAGATACGGCTTCAAGATTCCGACAACCTCCTTGAGAGCCTTGGCCGATATTTTTACTTCCGGCATGAAGAAATCTCCCTCGGCCATGGAGTCCCCCATGTCGTTGATCGCCGGGAGAATCGCGTCTTTCAAAATCAGCGCCACATCCACGTTGTTTCCAACAGCCTGCTTTACCGCCTCAACAGCCGCTGCCACTTCCCCGTCGAATATGGCTTCCCGCATGGCTTTGAGATCATTTTCAATACTCATTTTATAGCCTCCTTCCTCGCATAGCTACACTTCAATGGTGGTGAAATCGTCAGGAACAATGACCTTGCCGTTGTAGTGCTTCTGGATAAGATCCCGGAATTCATCCCGCCGGCCTTCATATTCCGTCGGCCAGTGGACCGCCGCAACCGCCTTTACGCCCGCTTTGGTGGCAGCCCGTCCCAGGTCTTCCGGAGCAATGTGGAACGAATGCGGCTCCAGCACAACCACGGTGGCTATGAGCAGATCAGCCCCCTGGACTAACTCCAGTACCGGGTCAGTAAAAATCGACTCCCCGTTGTATGCCAGCACCCGGTTGTCGCGCTCAATCCGGTAGGCGTGAGCCTCTGAGGGATGGTCGCCTCTTGCGGTCCGAATGCCGTCAAAGGCCTCTGTCTCGCCCAGTTCCCTGAAGATTAATTCATATCCCCGTTTGTCGTCGTCGGCGACCGGGAGTTCGCACAGCTCCATCAGCCCCCGGGTGGCTTTGGCAATTCCTGGCGGGCCGATAATTTCCAGCGGTTCGGTCCGGTTGAAGACGTTCATCATGGAAAAAAGAACATGGACGATTCCGATGAAATGATCCGAATGGAGATGGGAAATCA
>DAOVYP010000406.1 GCA_030635565.1 Spirochaeta sp.
CTGTCATGCCGCTGACGGCATAGGCCATCATCTCCCATTTCCGGACGTCGACACCGGAGAGACGGGCGGCTTCTTTGTTGGAGCCTACGGCGAAGATGTAACGTCCCATTTTGGTCTTGGTGAGAATCAGGTAGGCAATGGTGGCCGTAACGATGAGAACGATGAATCCGGTTGGTATTGTCGTGCCGTCTTCACCGAGGTATTTGAAGATGCTCTTGAACCAGCCGTCGGCTTCCGATCTGGTGGGGTAAGTTGCACTTCGGACGTTGGAAACGATGGAACCGATACCCATGGATATCATCATCGTTCCCAGTGTGGCGATGAAAGGGGGGAGTTTGAGCCGGGAAACCATGATTCCGTTAAAGAAACCGAATGACGTGGCAACCACCATGATAAGGATCAGGGCGAGCCACATGGGCCACCCCCAGCTCTTGTAGGCCGTTCCACCGATAATTGCCGCGCACATCATGACGGTTCCGACGGAAAGGTCGATGCCTCCGGTGATGATAACGAATGTGACGCCTATAGCGATGAATCCGATGTAGTAGGAGGCATCGAGGATGTTCACAAGCGAGGTGAATGAGAAGAAGTTCCTCCCGAAGATGCCGAAAAATATGTACAGAATAACCAAAGCGGCCGGAGCCAGGAATTTCTGCATTCCAATCTCCCGTATCCTGTCGCTCATACTTTTATTACCGATATCGCTCATACGCTCTCCCTCATTGTTGCGTACTTCATCACCTCTTCCTGACTGGCTCCTTCGATGTCCAGTTCTCCGGTGACCCGTCCTTCGCACATCACTACGATGCGGTCGCTCATTCGAAGCACCTCGGGAAGTTCTGAAGAGATCATGATGATGGATTTGCCCTGAGCGACCAACTCATTCATCAAAGTGTAGATTTCACTTTTGGCACCGACGTCGATCCCCCGGGTTGGTTCGTCGAATATGAGAATATCCGCATCGTTAATGAGCCACTTGGCGATAACAACTTTCTGCTGGTTACCGCCGGACAGGTTATTAAGAAGTTGGTCGATTGTGGGGGTTTTAATGCCCAGTTTCTTCACGTACTTGTCGGTGACGGTTCTCACCTTTCCCGCGTGGATGAAGATGCCGGAATCATACTTGTCGTAAGAAGCCATCAACGAGTTTTCGATGACGCTCAAACCTGTTGCCAGACCGTACCGTTTGCGGTCTTCCGACAAGTATCCGATACCGTGGGCGACAGCAACCATCGGGCTGGTGATATGGACGGGTTTACCGTTCACCTTGATGGTGCCGCTTTGAATCTCGTCGGCGCCGAAGATGGCCCGGGCCGTCTCGGTACGTCCTGCACCCATCAGTCCTGCGAATCCGAGGATTTCGCCTTTGCGGAGCTTGAAGCTGACATTATTCACCAGTTTACCGGCGTTCAGGTTATTCACTTCCAGTACGATGCCGGCATCGGGGCGGACATTGCTCTTTTCCTTGGGTTTTTCATAAATCACCCGGCCTACCATCATGTTGATGATGTCTTCCTTGGTGATCTTTTCGGTATCGTTGGTTCCGATGTATTCACCATCCCGCATCACCGTCACCCGGTCGGTTATCCGACCGATTTCGTCCATGCGGTGGGAAATGTAGATCATTGCCACACCCTTTGATGAAAGGTCTCTCATGATGGTGAAGAGCTCTTCTATCTCGATTTCGGTGAGGGCGGTTGTGGGCTCGTCCAGGATGAGCACTTTCAGGTCGTGGGATACGGCCTTGGCGATTTCCACCATCTGCTGCTTGCCGATAGTGAGCCGGCTCAGGGTTTCAGCCGGATCGATGTTCATATTCAGTCGATTGAAGAGTTCTCCGGCCTTCTGTTTCTGCCGCTTGTCATCGAGGAATAATCCGCCGCGTTTCATTGATTCCCGGCCGATGAAGATGTTCTGAGCCACGGTGAGCTGTTCCATCATGTTGAGTTCCTGATGGATGATGCCGATGCCGGCGGACAGGGCCTGTTTTGGATTATGGGGGTGGAAGAGTTTTCCCTGGAAATGAATCTCACCGGAATCTTTTTCATAAATGCCGGTGAGTACTTTCATCATGGTGGATTTTCCGGCGCCGTTTTCTCCGACCAGGGCATGGATTTCCCCGGATCTGAGCTCGAAATCAACACCCTTGAGGGCATGGACTCCCATGAAGCGCTTTTGGATGCCCTTCATTGAAAGTACTGATTCGTTCAAAAGAAGTCTCCTTAAGTGGAGAACATTATCAATCCTGTACACAGTGGTGTGAAATCGACGATTTTCCGGAGATTGTCGAAAATTATCCGATAATTTCTGAGTCTAAAGAAAAAGGTTAATCCCCTGATTTACCGATATATTTAAAGAAGTTGTACCGGGACTTTCATGTCTGATGCCCGGCGAGGAGGACATATGATTACGTCCAGGAAACTGACCGGATACTCCACACTGCCATTATTACTGACTTTTATTCTGTTAACCGCCTGTGCCAATCCGATAATGGATGGGGCACACATGCAAACGAACATATCTTCTCCCGGATCACTTCAGATTAACCTGATGACTTCGGAGACCGATCGATCGGTGATTCCGGAGGATTATGCGGATGCCATTGAAAGTTATGAAATTCTTCTCAGCGGAACTCAGAGCATGGGTCCCATACAAGTAACCGATTCTGTCATTCTGCTTGAGGATCTGCCTCTTGGCGACTACACCGTGTCGGTTGCGGCTCTGGATTCCGAAGGCGGCACACTGGCCGCCGGAAGTGTCAGTGACGTGGCCGTTACTGGAGACGAAACAGGAATTGTCGATGTCGAACTTCTTCCGGTTATGGGAGGCGAAGGCTCAATTCTCGTCAATTACAACTGGTCTGCTGCGGGATTCCCGGCGGGAGGCGTGAACAATGTCATTGCAACCCTCACCCCCACCGGCGGCCGGCCCATTTCCGTCGAGGTTGAAATAAGCGATGACGGTTTTC
>DAOVYP010000091.1 GCA_030635565.1 Spirochaeta sp.
AGAACCCCGACTCCGAGAACTGCCCCAACAAGTAAGGGAAGCATCAGGAAGTTTATTTTAACGCCGTCACTAAATGAAACAGCCAGGAGAATCGGTATGTAAACAAAGGCAGTACCGAGGTCAGGCTGAATGAGAATCAGCAACACGGGGATCAGGGATAATACTACACCCCCGATCCATACCCGCAATGCATCCTGCCCCCTGATCCGCTCGTCAAACCACCAGGCCAGAATAATAATGAGAGAAAGCTTCCCGAACTCGGACGGTTGAACGCGGACCCTGCCGACTCCGAGCCATGCTCTTGCCCCTTTGGCATAGCTTCCAACGAGAAGAACAAGTACAAGGAGTAATAAGGTTCCGAGATAAACGGGGATGGCCCACTGCTTCCAAAGTCTGTAATCAACAAGTGCGAATACGGTCATAAGAACCAGACCGCTGGCGGACCATATAATCTGTTTAGTCCACTCATCGGAGACCTGGAATCCGTCGGATGTGACACCACTGGAAAAAATGAAGGCTATGCCAAGGGCCATTAAACCCAGTACGCAAAGGATGAGAACGATATCCAGCCTGAGGAAAGTAGTCGGTGTACGTTGTTCCTGATTCACTCTACCACCTCGGGAGGAACATAAGGCATACCCGGCGGCGGCAGTTCGATGTTATCCCAACTCCACCAGACACGCCGTTTCCGCCATTCTTCAATCACTTCTTCGTATGTACGGTGACCGAAAATCCCCTCGAAAACAATATCAGTGGCCTTGGGTGCCCACCAATCATAGGAATCGGAAGCCTCGGCCATCGCGATAACAATAACTCTTTCATCGGGATCTGTGGTCTCATACGGTCCGTATGCAACGAACCAATCATGCCACCTACCTTCTAATCCGACCTCCCCGGTACCTGTTTTACCCACAATATCTACAGAGTCGGTGTAGATGGCCCAGATACCCGTACCCTCGGTAATGACGCCCCTCATTGCGGCCTGAAGAAAGTCATAATCCTCGGGTTCAAGAAGATCAATAGTTCGAAGCAGCTCCGGTTCCGTTTGCTCTATGACAACTTCGGAACCGGTACGCCTGACTTCCTTGAGAAGCCTGGGGCGGTATATAACCCCTTCGTTCGCTATGGCTGCGAGAACATTGGCCATCTGCAGGGGTGTGACGGTAAGGAAACCCTGGCCGATAGAAGCATTCAGGGTATCACCCCCGGTCCAGGGTGTATGATAGAGTTCTTCCTTCCAACTTTTACCGGGAACGTTTCCGCTCACTTCTCCATCAAGCTCAATGCCCGTCGGTGATCCGAGGCCGAAAGCTCTGGCATATTTGGAGATAACGTCGATACCGAGATGTTCCACTCCGACAGTTCCGAAGTAGATATTGCAGGACTGTTCCAGGGCTTCTTTAAGGTTCACAGGTCCATGACCGCTCTTTTTCCAGCAAAAAAATTCCCGATTACCCAGTGTCATCACTCCATGACAATCGACGGTCAAGTCCGGATCAAATGCATCTTCTCCTAATATAGCAGCAGTCATGATGAGTTTAAAAGTTGATGCAGGAGCGTAACCTGATTGGATGGATCTGTTGAGAAAAGGGAAATCGGTATTCAAGCTCAGATTCCTGAAATTAACTGCGCCGGTTTCTGCAAATTTATTCGGATCGAAGGACGGATAGGAAACCAGTGCAAGGATTTCACCAGTTGCCGGCTTGAGAACTACCAGGGAGCCTTTCCTGGGCCCGAGAGCCTTTTCAGCCAGTTCCTGAATGTGACGATCAATGGTCAGAACAATGTCCAGACCGTTCTCAGGAGGTACGACATCATCGCTGTCACCCAGATTTCGACCTTTGACATCGACCGTTCGATATAGTCGACCGTCATTTCCCCTCAATATTGTGTCGTAAGCTTTTTCGACGCCTGTTTTACCCAGGTTGGCAGTATTGGCATAACCCTGATTGTAGAGGATCTGTAATTCCTCGACGGTAATATCGCCGACATAACCGAGTATATGAGAGATGGAACCAACATCATTGTACCAGCGATATGGTTTACTCGACCAACCTATACCGGGAAACTTCTCGCTGGATTCCGCCAGCATGATGATTGTATCGTATGACACCCCTTCTTTAATTTCCACGGGATTCCACGATCCGATCCAGTTCTCAGGGATTCTGGTGAGAATCTTATCAGGCTGAAGACCAAGCACAGGAGCGAGATTTCGGACGAGTACTTCAGGAGTAGAAGGTTGTATTTCAGCAGGAATGAGATAAACCGCAAAAGAATCAATGTTCATTGCCAGAGGCTCGTCTACATTACGGTCCCAGATGAGACCCCTCTGTGCGAGCAGAGGCTCAGACCGGCTCGAAACGGCCTTTGCCCTGCCTTCCCATATGAGATTCTCCACAATCTGCAGGTTGAATAGATGAATTGTGAATCCGAAGAATGTAGAGAGGATCAAGAAACCTAATACAACCAGTCTGAGCCTCAAGCCGCCTTTACTCGGATCGTCCTGTCGGCTCAATGAAATCCTCCCCTTCGGCCTTCCGACAATCTGGCCGCAAGAGAGACCAGAAGGAAAACCAGGGGTGCAAAAAACATGTTGGCCAGAAGTTCCCATACAGTGTTCAGAGAGAAATAGCGAATGGCGCCTGAATTCAAACCGAATATAAGTGACAGTAGAAAAGAACCACCGTACTTGATGGCCGTCACTCCAACAGCTGCAGCTACCGGAAATATGACTTGTCCCGGGGAAATATTGTCCTTCATCCTGCCGAAAAGATACCCGGCCAGGGTAAATAGAAAAGCATGGAATCCCAGTGGTGCAAGGCTCATAGCATCAAAACCGAGTCCGATAAGGAAGCCTGATATTTCACCAGGAAGTGATCCATAGCGCCATGCAGAGGCAACCAGTATCATCAAGGCTATATCCGGAACGATGTTCAGTGGTGTAATCCTGGCGAACAGAGTTGACTGAAGAATCCCGATTACGATACCTGCGGTACTCGTGATTACAATTTGAAAAATCATCACAATATCCCGAGGATGAAGACATATTCAACTTTAGTAACGTCAATGATGGGGACCAGAACCAGTTCAAGGGAAGTTGAGTACTCACGGGAACGGACTTCCTTGACGCGTCCGATGACGATACCGGGAGGATACAGTGACTTCATGCCCGAAGTGACAATAAGGTCGTTCACTCCGATGGATGTACCGGCTGACTTACGAACATATCGCATCATCAACTCACCGTTTTCATTACCACGCCCCTCAACAAGACCTTCAAATCTGTTCCGTTGAAGTCGAGCGGCGACAAAATTGTCAGGATCAATAATGGGGCGGATCTGAGCCGAATATTTTCCAACTGTCACAACTTTTCCGAGCAGACCGGAAAAACCGTCCTGAAAAGCAGTAACAACAACACCGACCCGGATCCCTTCGTCAGTACCTTTGTCAATCGTGAGAGAAGCAAACAGATTTGATGGGTCACGGGCGATAATTCTGGCTGGGATGTGTTCGAATTCTATACTTGCCGAATATCCGAGCTGCCGCTTGAGTTCATCATTCTCCCGCCTCAACTCGACAACGTTACGTTCCAGCCCTTGATAATCACTGAGTTTTTCAAGAGCCGATTCGTACTGAAGACGCATTTCCCTGAGCCGTTTAAGGGATCCGAATCCGTCTTTAATTCTTTCCATTGCGGATCCGGTAACACGCTGAACGCCCAATACGAAACTGCTGCCCCAATTACGATCATATCGCTCACGAAAAACACCGGTAAAGATCATGAAAAGAATTGAAATTACCAGAAGGACAGCCAATACCGCCTCGGGGCGGACGCCGCCATCGCCGCGCTCCCGCATCGTATCTCTAACCGCTCAGTGCGTCGTATAAAGCCCGGTTGTAGTTATTTCCCCTGGTAAAGTCGTAATATTTACCGGCTCCGATAGCGACGCACAGCAGGGGATTCTCAGCGAGAATAACAGGTACACCTGTTTCCTTGGAAAGAAGCCTGGGCAGGCCTTTGAGCATCGAACCACCACCGGTCATGACAATCCCTCTCTCTACGATATCCGCAGCAAGTTCAGGAGGTGTCTGCCCAAGTGTTCTTTTCACTTCTTCGACTACGGCGTTGATGGGTTCCTGCAGGGCTTCTCTGACTTCGACGGAATCGATTTCAAGTCGTCTCGGGAGTCCGGTTATCGCATCAGTCCCCTTGATCTCCATCTTTTCGATGGTTTTTTCCGGAGACGCATTGCCGATTTTCATTTTCAGCTGTTCGGATGTCTGCTCACCAATTATGAGATTATGTACGGTCCTGACGTGCTTGATTATCGCAAGGTCGAAAGCATATCCGCCGAGACGGATCGCATTGGTTACGACCATACCGCCTAATGAGATAACCGATATTTCCGTAGTGCCGCCACCGATATCGACTACCATATGGCCGGCTGGTTCAAAAATTGGAATTTCAGCCCCTATAGCGGCTGCCAGAGATTCTTCAATTATTTTGACCTCTCGCGCCCCGGCTTTATATGCAGCTTCTTCCACTGCACGGCGCTCAACCTCAGTGATGCATGAGGGAACACCCATCACCATTCTGGGCTTGATGATCCATCTTTTACTCAGAACCTTGCCGATAAAGTAACGTATCATTTTTTCGGTGGTTTCAAGATCGGCGATAACACCGTCGCGCAAGGGTCGGATGGCAATAATGTCACCAGGAGTCTTCCAGAGCATACGTTTGGCGTCCTGACCGACAGCGACGACTTTCTTAGTGCCGCGTTCAACCGCGACAACAGAGGGTTCACTGCTGACGACTCCACGGCCTCTGATATAAATAAGTGTATTACAGGTCCCGAGGTCGATTCCAATATCCGCCGTCAGGCCACCGAAGAGTTTCTTTCGGCCGCTCATGTTGCCTCCATCAATTCCAGTTAATCATATAAACGATGAAGAGCCCCGATATGCCTTGGATTGATTCTCGTAACGGCAAGCCAAGCACTTCTGGCCTCGCGATCCATACCCAGCTCATGATAAGTTTCACCGAGAAGAAACTGGTAATCCTGATTGCCGGTTTCCATGCTCACGAGACTTTCAAGAACCCCTCTCGCCATCGTGTAATTGCCAACATCATAGTAGAGTTGACCCAGTTGTGATAGTCCTCTTTTTTTCAGACTTTCGTCTTTCGTGCCGTTGATGGACAGCCTGTAATATTCTGCTGCATCATCATATAGCCCCAATTTGAAAGCTTCTTCGCCAAGGGTGATGAGAAGACGATCGGTGGGATGTGTTTCAGCTGCCAGTTCATACCAGTGGAGAGCATTTTCAATATCCCCAAGTTGAGAATAGGCTCGGCCAATGAATTCATAGCTGTCTTCCGATTGATAACCAGCATCGAGAGAGGCCTGGAGATAATAGATGGCCTGGTCCGCCCAGTATGTTCCTTTCAGCAGATAGGCCTTGCCCAGCACATAGTCCACCCTTTCAGGATGCGGAGTGCCGCCTCTGGCCTTGAGCAGGCGTAAATGTCTGACGGCGGCATCCAAATCAACATTTCTTTCTTCAGCTGACAATCTTGATATGGCCAGGAAAAATCGTGAATATCCGGCAAAAAGCAGAGCATCCCGATCCATGGGATCCCCGGCCAGTCTGTCTTCCGCAATTGCGACGACTTCGGCGTATCTGCCTTCATCCCACAAGTCGGAAATGGAAATAACATTTCGTACGTTCTCCGTCCGTTCCCTGAAAAGACCGGCACTTCGATCAACAGCTACATATACAACAGCTGAGATAACTATTATTAAAATCATTAAGTACATGGAGATGCGCAGGGACTTTTTTCGAGAGGCGTGTGTGGCGTGTCTGAATCCGGATTTTGCCATAAATTAATAAAAAAGGACGGGCCGGTAAGCCGGGTTCTGTTTACGGCCGCCATCTATCTGGTCCCGCTGTTACCGGCGGAATCATAAGCGATCTACCCGTGGATATCGGGCAGGGCACCCATCCACTGCTTGATCTTGCTCCTGATGAGGTTTACCTTGCGGCCGACGTTACCGACCGGCCCGGTGAGCTCTTACCTCGCCTTTTCACCCTTACCATTTTTCAATGGCGGTATCTTTTCTGCGGCACTGGCTGTCACTTCGTAATGAAGCGCCCGGGTGTTACCCGGCATCATCCCCTGCGGAGCCCGGACTTTCCTCTGGTTACCCAGCGGCGGCCCGGCCCATCCTAAAAGTCCTCGATTGAAACGTCTTTTGGCCCGTATGCCGCCTCGGCAGGATGCTCGTGATGTCACCTGTAGCTTTAGCTGCGCTCACTGTGCTCTTTCCGCCTTGCCTGTGAACCGAATTACTGTTTCAGGCGACGACTTTTACATATACCAATACAGCAATCTTATACGAAACCTGATCGAAGTGTCAGCCCAGGTCGACTTCACCACCAAGCAGGTCGGCAAGACCGCCGACGTCATTATCGTCAAATTCGTATGCCTCTGATATGGGTTCTCCCCCCTCTTCCCAGAAAAGGATGCGGCTGCAATAAGGACAAAACTGGATCTCCGTCCCTGCTCTTACATCATTGACAAATTGGGCGGGGAGCACCATATGACAGCCGCTGCAGACATTGGATCTGACAGGGACGATACCGACACCGGATTTGTTGCGGATGATGCGTTGGAATTTGAAGAGGATATCATCATCCATATCTGGTGTAATCTTCCCTTCTTTCTTTACCAGCTCCGCAAGGAGAGATTCTTTATCGCTGGTTTCGGCTTTTATCTTGTTATTTTCAGCCGTCAGCTCATCTTCCTGCATCTTGATCATCTGCTCTTCACGCTCGAGGGAAGAGTGCATCTCTTCAAGATCACGTTCCCGTTTCTGTATTTCCCGGCGGAAACGTTGTTCTTTCTCACCGGCATCACGGATTTCCTTGTCCAGTGCTTCATACTCGCGTTGAGTTGTAATGACATCCATTTTCTTTTCAGATTCTTCCCTCAAACGCTCGGCTTCGGTCATCTCGAAATTGAGATGACGAATCTCATCCTTTGTGGATTCGAATTCCCGGTTCTTGTCCACATATGATTTCTTGAGTCTGTTCAGAATCTCCTGCTTGGTTTCCAGTGCTTTCGGGATCTCAAGAATGTCACGCTCAATAGCGTATTTCTCAGAAAGAATCTCCTGCAACTGCTGCAGGATTTCGAATGTCTTTTCCATGCTATGTGTCCTTAACCTTTTTAATTTTCCAGATAATCTTTAAGCCGGCGGCTTCTCTTGGGATGCCGCAGACGACGCAATGCCTTCGCTTCGATTTGCCGGATTCTCTCCCTTGTGACATTAAAATACAAGCCCACCTCTTCAAGTGTGAGAGAATAACCATCTTCAAGTCCGAAACGCATCTTGAGGACTTCCTGCTCCCTGGGGGGCAGAGTTTCCAGTACCTCCTGGAGCTGCTCCTGAAGAATGCGGAATGCCGTCTGGGTGGCGGGGTTTTCAACATCCTTATCCTCGATGAAATCGCCAAGCAGCGAATCTTCCTCTTCGCCGATGGGAGTTTCGAGGCTGATAGGTTCCCGGGCTACATTCTTCACCGATTTCACTCTGGCGACGGTCCAGCCGAGACGTTCGGCGACTTCCTCGTCAGTGGGCTCCCGTCCCTTCATCTGCATGAGCTGTCTGGATTCACGGACGACCTTGTTAATCTGCTCGATCATATGCACAGGGACACGTATTGTGCGGGCCTGATCTGATATCGACCTGGTAATGGCCTGTCTGATCCACCATGTTGCATAG
>DAOVYP010000414.1 GCA_030635565.1 Spirochaeta sp.
ACTCCCGGACAATCCTTCCAGGTGTTGCTCATAAGTGGGAATTTTCAGGACACCACACCAGGTGGTGTCTATAATGCCGTCAGGCACAGCAACACCCCAACCAGCACAAGGAACACCATCGAAACAATCTCGATAATGTTCATGATTCTGCTGAGTCCCCGCTTTTCCATTATCATGGATAGCCCGGATTTCCCGCCGATGATGACGAAGGTGAACAGAGTCATGGACATCATGCCGCCAATGGATACTCCCATAACCAGTAACAGAGAAAATCCCAGGGCATGATTCACGATACCCCAGGCCAGGATGGCGGAACTTACCGGGCAGGGGATTAATCCCACTGTCAGAGCCAGCATCCAGGGTTTAATCAAGTGTTTTTTTTCATATTGCCCGGCGCGATGGCTGGAACGCAGGTGGCTCAGGAGATGGAAGGTGCCGAGCAGTGCTACCGAAGCGTAAGCAATCAGTCGGGTGTAATATCCTGTCGATGCTCCGGCGGCTCTCAGGGGAATAGAGAGTATCCCGTAGGCGATGCCCACCAGAAGCAGTGCGGAGAGAGAATCAAGAATGTTCACCAGGGCACTCAGTATGAGCCCCTCGGAAAGTTTTGCACGCCGGGATCCGAAGTAGCCGATGGTGAAAAGCTTTCCGTGTCCCGGTCCGATAATGTGGACAATGCCGAAAACGACTGCGATGGACAGTGCCGGGATTAAGGCGGTCCAATCACCTTCGGAGGTCACCGAACGGGAGGCTTCTATCAGAGATTCCTGCAGTCGGAATCCCCAGTTCCTCAAGAATCCAGGTACGGGAATGGTTGTAGTGGAAACTGCCTGTCCTGTGAACGGGTTCACAGCCGCTGTGCTCATCCTTCCCTCACGAATACGGCCGTCAGGCCGGTCAGTTCTATCATCCCATAGCCCAATGTCATGGACCGTTTATTGACTTTTTGGAAAAATACCTCGGTATTCCTGTAGACTGCTGTATAATCGGCGATTTCCTCAGGGCGGAAATCGATGAAGTAGCTCTGATCGAACAGGAAAATACTGACATCAGGAATATCATCCCACCGGATCGGTACTTCAAAAGGCACTTGGAAATCATAAATAATTCGTCCTTCGTATATGGACGCGACGAAATTCCTGGCCCGTCCGGGAGTTGCTATCAGATTCCGTATCTCGACAAGCAAGTAGTATTCACTCTCGAAGAGGTGCTCGAATGCTTCGAGGCGCAGGTTCTCCACTTCCGAAGGATTCAGCTTCCCGTCGCCGTTGATGTCATAATCCAGGATAAGCGAGGCACTGGTAAATTCATCGATATTCCAGATAATCCGAACCGATTCCAATCCCCGGCGTCCGAGTTCCGGGATTACCTGCCCTCGGATCCACATGTGAGGATGTGCCGACAGGAGTGCCGGTTGAATAATAGTAATGATGGATATCAGGAAAATCAGGCGGATATGTTGCATTCACTGTTCATCCTAACCATCGTAATGAGTTGATTCAACAATTCCGACAAGGATTTCCGGACCGGATTGATGAAAATTTATTACCTTTATGTATGTCAGGATACAGAAGTAAGAAATTCCCTGTACATTCCAAGGAGATTCAATGATCGATTTCAGATTCATCAGCCCGACTCAATTTGTATTCGGCCGAAATGCCGAAGAGGCCCTTATAAAAGAAAGCTCGAAACTGGGCGGCAAAATCCTGCTTCATTACGGCGGCGGCAGCATCAAAAACTCGGGCCTGTACGACCGGGTGAAGGAATATCTGGCGAAAGCCGGTACGAAGGTGGTCGAACTCGGCGGCGTCAAGCCGAACCCGGTCCTCTCCACGGTGAGGGAGGCTATTGACCTCTGCCGAGCTGAGGGAATTACCGGTATTCTGGCCGTGGGCGGCGGGAGTGTCATCGACTCTGCCAAATCCATCGCCATCGGCGTCCCGTATGACGGTGACGTGTGGGATTTCTACTCGGGGAAGGCCACGGTTGCCGAAGCCCTTCCGGTTGGCGTTATTCTCACCATTCCGGCCGCCGGCAGCGAAGGCAGTAACGGCTCGGTTGTGACTGACGAAGACACCCGTTCCAAGTTTGCCAGCGGATCCGATCTCATGCGTCCGGTGTTCAGCCTGATGAATCCCGAGCTCACCTTCACTCTTTCCCCATATCAGACCGCCTGCGGCATCACCGACATGATTTCCCACGTGATGGAACGGTACTTTACCAATACCGAAGACGTTGGCCTTACCGATCGACTCGGTGAAGCCTTGATCCGAACGGTTATCGATGCCGCACCGAAGGTTATGGCAGATCCTGAGGATTACGAAGCCCGGGCTGAACTGATGTGGGCAAGCACCGTTGCCCATACCGATATCGTCGGACTCGGCCGGGAGGACGACTGGGCCAGCCATCAGATTGAGCATGAGCTCTCGGCCCAGTACGATGTGGCCCACGGGGCCGGCCTGGCTGTGGTGTTCCCCGCCTGGATGACCCATGTGCGTAAGGAGAATCTTGAACGATTCATCCAGTTCGCCGTCAGGGTCTGGGATGTGGACTATGTCGCCGGCCGGGAGGACGAGACGGCTCTGGAAGGTATCCGCCGGCATAAAGCATTCTATGAATCGATCGGCATGCCTACTAGTCTCTCCGCCCTGGGAGTCACCGATAACCGATATGACATCATGGCCGACAAAGCCATGCGGGACGGCCCATTCGGCGGACTGAAGAAGCTGAGCAAGGAAGATGTCATCGCCATCTATACCCTTGCTGAAGGCTGACCTCCGGCGCGCTCCGCTTCATACCTGGCGCTATGCACCATTGGCAATCCGGGTGGATTTTTTGTCTGCCCGGGCTTTCCCGAAGTAATAAATCGCAGTTAAAGGCGGAAAAG
>DAOVYP010000543.1 GCA_030635565.1 Spirochaeta sp.
ACACGATGATGCTGAAACCGGTAATCCATCTCCAATTCTCCAATCTGATATCAAGCAGTCGACCGTAGAGAAAACCCATTCCAACCGACAATGCCAGCTTCAGCCTCAATCCGGGAGAAATCAACTTTGCCCGGCGATCCGGGGGATAGAGCTCACCGTAGAGATCAGTGAAAAACGGCTGCCGCAGGTGGACCGCCGCCAGGGCAATGGCGACAGAAACGGCAAATACGACACCGGACCCGGAAACCGTTCCCGCGGTCATCGCCATTGCCGCCAGGGCGGTGAGCATGAGTAGAACACGGGATCGGGGAATGCCGGTCCGATTCAACAGGCCGGTAAGCGGAGCCGTCAATATAAACCCGATGAAACCCGATGCGGAGATAAGCCCTTTCCAAACATCCCCGACGGCGAAATACCGAATGGCGACGATCATAAGGACCGAATCGATGAGTGGTTGAAAAATCCCGTCGGCGGCCTGGCGGTATGTGTCGATGCGGTAGGCTCGTTGTTCATCGGAGGAGATTCCGGTCATAGCGCGGGTATTCTCTGCCGAATCACTCAGATTGGGGAACCCTTCGGGGATACGCCTCAGCCCCCGGGTAGGCGCTGTTCCCCGCCGGGGAATCCGCCATAGCGAAGAATCACTTCAGACCGGCCACCTGACGAACCTGCCGGTAGCTGCGGAGATATTGAAGCACTTCCCTCAATCTACGGAGTTCCGAGGCCAGGCTGTCCAATTCGGCCAGAAGCCATTCCTCTTCCCTTCCATATCCGGATTCCCAGGAGCTTCGTTTCTGCGCCGCCCTTGCGGTGTCCGTATCCCTGAGCCCGATGTAATATCCGATGTTGTCCCGATTGAGATTCATGGAATACAACGTAGATCTGATAAAGGAGTCCACCTGTCTGCGGCCGACTTCCGCCCTGGCTCCCGCGGCATCCAGATTGGCTTCGGCAGTTCTGATATCCGATTGTGAACGTCCTGAATCAAACAGGGTGCTCCTGGCACCGATGGTCACCCTCCAGGTACCATCGATATCGTCGGGGACCCGGTCGAACCCTCCCCCGTAGCCGAACTCGGTTCTGAATGCCAGATCCGGTTTGATGGCCGCCCCTCCCCTGGCCATGCCCAGTTCCGCCCTGGCCATGTCCTCAAGGGAATAGAGGGCCATGATGTCCGGATTTGAAGACCAGGCAGCAGCTATCAGTACTTCGGCGGACTCCGGTATATAGGTATCCAGGGAATCATCAATCATCGGAAAATCCAGTGATTTCATTTCCAGACCGCTGAGTCCCGTCACCTGCGCAAGGTCAAGAAGCAGAACCTGCCGTTCGTTTCGAAGAGCCGAAGCGGTCAGGAGAATCTGCTGCAGTCGATTTCGGGTGTCCCGGTACTCGGTTTCCAGCAGGAATCCTTCTTCAAAATTCCGGAGTGTGAGATCGGACAGACGGCTTCCTAGTTCCTCCTGATCGGCCGTGAGTTCCAGCATTCGTCCTATGATAACCAGGGACTCGACAGCAATGACAATACCTGATCGCAGCTCATTTTCTCTGGATCGGGCATACCAGCCGGCCGCGGCGGTACCCGCTTCGGCAGCATCGATACCCGACGAGAGTTTTCCCCAGGTGAAAATGGGCTGCTCAAGAACAGCAGTGAGGTCGTAACGGAAGTCGTTGGCCTGACCCCAGACATCAATGTCATTCGACGGCAGATAAACCGGACCGCCGGGAAGCCCGAGGTCGAGACTTCCAAGGGACCCGGCCGGAACACTGAGAAGTGGATCGCTGAGATATGTGGCCCCGAGCTCCAGACCCACAATCGGTCCCCTCCGGGCTCTGGCGCCCCTGAGGCGTTCGGCTGCCGACCTCGCATCATCCCGGGCGGCCAGGAGGTCGGGATCGTCTGTCAGTGCCATGACCGTCAGCTCTTCAATACTCCAGGGCGGTCCTTCTTCCGCACCGAGCCTG
>DAOVYP010000270.1 GCA_030635565.1 Spirochaeta sp.
CCTGGAGATTGTGCATGATAAACTCCGGTTTGACGAGATCACTGAATTTCAAGTTGTTATCATTCATAAGCTTGAACCTGACTGGAAATCATTTTAATAGCGGACGGGGATTTAACACCCGCCCGCCCCTACTGACCGATGACTCAGCTTTCTTCAGAATAACCGGCTACCCGCTGCCAGGCACTGGTGTTCTTCTTGAACAGAATCCAGGCAACAACAAGAACGGCAACTATCAGAATATTGCCGATCCAGAATTTATTGGCGGCCAGGGTAAAGACATAAGCCAGCCAGTTACCGCCGTCTACCATGCTGGTAATCAATGTAGCCCCTTCGGGGAATTCAAAGTTCGACATCCTGGCGACTTGACTTTGGACACCAGCGATACCGTTCATAATGTATAGAGTGGGAACCATAACCACAGTACTCGTGATGATGGCCCGGACAACATTACCACGGACAATGGGAATCATCATGCAGACCATAAAGGGAATGGTGGCCAGGTCACCAAACGGTAAAACCCTGTTGCCCGGCAGGATAACCGCCAGGAGAAGGGTAATGGGAACCATAATCAGGGATGTTGCTATGGAAACCGGATGGCCGATAGCGATCGCCGAATCCAGACCAATGTAGATTTCCCTGTTTTTAGCCCGTTTCTGCAGGAATTCTCTCGCCGCTTCGGACAGGGGGATAAGACCTTCCATGAGCAGGGCGACCATTCGGGGCATCAGAACCATGACAGCTGCCAGGGAGATACTCACCTGAAGCACCTTGGTGATCCATGAGGTGAACGTTCCTACACCGGCATAAGCAATCAACGCGATGATACCTCCGATGATGACACCCTGAAGTACGGGTTCACCAAACACACCGAATCGTTTCTTGATCGAATCGGGATCGGCCTTGACTTTATTCAACCCGGGAATGACATCAATCAGCTTGTTGACGATCATTGCCGGAACGACGAATACCGTTGAGAACCCATGGGGCAGGGAAATACCGGGTATACCAAGAAGCTGCTGCGTTGCCGGAGCTGTCCAGTCGGCAAAGAACAGCATCACCGCGGCAAAAATCATCGCAGAGATGAGTCCCAGCCAGATACTACCGGTGATAGCCTGAACCATCGCGCCCACAAAGGCGAAATGCCAGAAATTCCAGATGTCAATGTTGATCGTTTTCGTGACACGGGCGAACAGCAGAATCACATTGAGCAGAATCCCGGCGGGAATAATCAATGCGGCGATATCGGATCCGAAGGCGATTGCCGCCGAAGCCGGCCAACCGACATCGATGATAGTAAGCTCAATCCCGAATCGATCGACCATCGCCTTGGCGGCTGGTCCGAGATTGTCGAATAAAATCCCGAGGACCACACCGATACCAATGAAACCGACACCGACCATGAGCGCACTGCGAATTGCTTTTCCCGACTTGGCGCCGAACGCGAGAGCCATGAAAAAAATGACAATCGGCAGAAAGACGCTTGCACCGAGGTCCAGAAAGAATTGTACGAAACTCTGTATTGCAGCCATAAAAGCCTCCTGAAACCCATCCTACAAGGTATTGTTCATCTGTCAATAAAAAGTTGCAAATTTTTCGCAATAAGTTGAAAATGATTATCAAATATGGCATATCCATGCCTCGATATACAACAATTAGCTCTCCCATGACACTCCGCCCCCGCTTCAGGTCGGCGAACCTTCTTTCTTCAACCCTGCCGCCCGGGAAGCAGTCAAAGAGCATATTCTTAAAATCTCCAGACGTTTCGGCTTTGTTTAATAAACAGTGTTTTCAGCCCAGACCGCCGATAATTCCGAACAGAACCCGGTTATCCGGACTTCTCAATACTCCTCATCGTAGAGGTATGGATTCACACCGGCTTTTGAGAGTTAAAAAGCCTGTAACGAACGTCTCTTCGTGATATCTTAATCTGCATGAAACACGATAGTTTCTCATTATCAGGTCCGACGGCCAAGATCGTCCTGTCGTTAACCATTCTGACGCTTGCCGCCCTTCTTTTATCTCTTTTCCCGCTATCTTCGGGATTCCATATCGACGAGCTGCAGGATTCTCTAACAATAACAACAGCCTCCTTCCCGGCGGGAACTCTTGTTCACACCCGGGAAGGACTCAAATCCATCGAAGATATCCCGGCGGGGTTTGAAGTACTGATCCCGGGCGGTGGATGGGCGGCCGTCAACGAAACAGTTGTCCGGGAAGCGGCCGGGCTTGTACTCCTGGAAGGCAACGGCTTCTCCCTTCAGGCTACCCCGGAGCACCCCTTTCTCATTACCCGGGGTGTAACATCGAAAGAGCGATCTATCATTGAGGGACTTCCCGATGCTCCGGGTCTGGGAGGGCTCCGTTGGGTTACTGCCGCAGAATTGATATCCGGGGATGTTTTAAAGACCCTGAATGATGAGATTGTCTTGAATTCCATAAAAGAGAAAAACGGAACTGCTATTGTCTATAATCTCTCGGTTCCGAACTCCCGGATCTACCTTGTGGGAGAAGTTGGACTGGTGGTAGGTGATATCTCCGGACGGAGAGAACTCTCAGCCCCTGACTTTGATGAGGACTCCTACTCCGGAGGCGGCTGTTTTCCGGCAGGAACTTCCGTTCTGACCGATGATGGACTGTTCCCGATCGAGGGAATTGAAACAGGCGACATGGTCAGGTCTTATGATTTCCCAAATGGGTCCTGGACATTCGCCCGGGTCAATAATCTGATTTCCCGGGATTATTCCGGTGACATTATATCGCTGAAAGCCGGCGGCAGCGATATAACCACAACTGGAAATCATCCCTTTCTGGTGATGAGCGGTGAATCCCTGGACGGACGGCCTTCGGCAGCAGACGTACCGCTGATGGAACAGAATTCTCCAAATCAGGGACGATGGGTGGAAGCCCGGCACATCAGAACCGGAGATCAACTGCTGACTCCCCGGGGGGAGAAGACCGTTACATCACATACATCCAGTCAGGGACGCTTGACGGTTTATAACCTGACCGTCGCCGGTATGTCCAACTATACCGTCGGTACCGGGGCCTTTCTGGTTCACAATAAGGGTGAAGCTGAAAGAAAGAGTGAATTGGACTCTGATAAAGGTGGATACGGATTCAGCGAAGGAGAGATTCCCTTACCCGAAGAGTTGAGTAGGGAAAGCTTTTCCACAGCCGGCGGCGGTACTTCGGGTCTGCGGGCCGGATTTGCCGACGACAATGCTCAGTACGGCTACTTTCTCCGCTTCCTGGAAGAGTATGCCCCCCGGGTTTCTCACCATCCGATCGATATCAGCGAGCGGATCATTCTGAAAGTCAAAGACAGGGCAGGGCTTTCCCTTCCAGATACTCAAATAAGCATCCGGGCCGGAGCTAAGGAACTGGCCCGGGGACAGACCTATGCCGATGGGACCTTTCTTTTCTTCCCCTCCGAATACGACAGTCAAATCGATTCCTTTGAGGTCACAGCCTCCTACAGGGGCCGGTCCGAGACTCTGACGGTCGACCGGAAAGGAGGCCGGGAGATGGATATAGTCTTTGGATTAAAACGATCGGATTTTCAGGAAGTTCCTCTGGATATCCTCTTTGTACTGGATACTACCGGCAGCATGGGCGAGGAAATCGAAAGGCTCAAGAAAACCATTGAGATCATCCATATGAACCTGACGAGTCTCCCCGCCCGGCCGCGTGTTCGATTCGGTATGGTTCTGTATAAGGATCGAGGAGATGAGTACATCACCCGGACTATCGCTTTAACCGAAAATCTGGATGAATTCCGGGAGGCCCTGGCCGGTGTAAGAGCCTCAGGCGGCGGCGATAGTCCCGAAGACCTTCAGGCCGCCCTGGAATCGGCGGTTAAAAGAACCGTCTGGACCGAAGAAGGAATCAGGCTCTGCTTTGTGATAACCGATGCCCAGGCCCATCTGGATTATCCCGATCAGACCTTCACCTACGATGACGCCGCCCGGGAAGCCCGGGAGAGAGGGATCAAACTCTACACTGTCGGTACCGGTGGACTTCCCCTTTCGGGGGAGATTCTCCTGCGTCAGATCGCCCAGTACACCGCCGCCCGTTATATCTTCCTCACCTACGGGGAAGAGGGCGAAAGCGAAGGGGGCAGCCCGGGCAGCGTGAGCCATCATACCGGAGCCAACTATCAGACCGATAAGCTGGA